>CAYTWS010000314.1:2599-2947 GCA_964442145.1 uncultured Ectothiorhodospiraceae bacterium
TGCTGCACATCGACACACGCATGGACATGTGGCGCGATTGGCTCGCGGCGGCAGGCGCCGAAGGCGTCGATGCCGAGGCGGGCCAGAAGTTCGCGCACGACGCGATCTCGGTGGAGGCGGCGGCCGCCGGGGGCGGTATGGCGATCGCGGTCCGGCCCGTTGTCGAGCGCCAGCTGCGCGAGGGCCGCCTAGTGGCGCCGTTCGATCTGACCGTTACCACCGACTATGGCTATTATCTCCTCTATCCGCCATCCGCCGAGGCCGACCCCAAGCTCCGCGCCTTCCGCGATTGGCTGCTGACGACGATCGTCGAGGAGGCTGGAGCCGACGTAGGCGGCGATTAGGGAG
>CAYTWS010000315.1:0-2931 GCA_964442145.1 uncultured Ectothiorhodospiraceae bacterium
GAGCAGTTGACTCTTAATCAATTGGTTGGAGGTTCGAGTCCTCCACGGCCCACCAAGTTGCGAGTCGCCGGCCGTCGGCCGGGTCGTCGAGGCGCGCGGTTGTCGGCCAGCCGCGCCCTTTTTGTATAATGAGGACGAGCGCGCCCCGTGCGAAAGTGGCGGAATTGGTAGACGCGCTGGGTTTAGGTCCCAGTGGGGGTTAATCCCCCGTGAGAGTTCGAGTCTCTCCTTTCGCACCAGACGCTGCGGGCCCGCCGGTGCTGCCGGCGGGCCCTTCCGTTTGAGCCCCCTACACAGCCGTATCGCGGAGTCCCTAGACCCATGCAGGTTTCGCTCGAACGCCAGGAAGGCCTGGAACGCACGCTCAAGATCGACGTCCCGCCCGAGCGCATCGACAACGCCGTCGAGGAGCGCCTCAACGAGCTCCGGAAGAACGTCCGGCTCGACGGGTTCCGCCAGGGCAAGGTCCCGTATCGCGTGGTACGCGACCGCTTCGGTCCGCAGGTGCGCCAGGAAGTGCTCTCGGAGGTCATCCAGGCGACGCTGCAGGAGGCGGTCACCGAGCAGGCGCTGCAGCCGGCGGGCTCGCCGCAGATCGACCAGCCCGAGCTCGACGGCGAGGGCGGCGGCGTCTCCTACCGGGCGACGTTCGAGGTCTATCCCGAGGTCGAGCTCGGCCCCATCGCCGATCTCGCCGTCGAGCGCCCCGTGGCCGAGGTCACCGAGGGCGACATCGACACCATGATCGAGACGCTGCAGAACCAGCGCCGCCAGTTCGAGGAGGTCGAGCGGCCCGCCCAGCAGGGCGATCAGGTCGTGATCGATTTCGTCGGCCGCATCAACGGCGAGCCCTTCGACAACGGCTCGGGCGAGGATACGCCGGTGGAGCTCGGCTCGAGCCAGATGATCGAGGGCTTCGAGGAGCAGCTCGAGGGCATCCAGGCGGGCGAGACGCGCGAAGTCGAGGTCACGTTCCCGGAGGACTACCAGGTCGAGTCGCTCGCCGGGCAGACGGCCGTGTTCGAGGTGACGGCGAAGAAGGTGCAGGCGCCGACGGTGCCCGCCGTCGACGAGGAGTTCGTGCGCAGCTTCGGCATCGACAGCGGCTCGATCGAGGAGCTGCGCGACGGCCTGCGGCGCAACATGGAGCGCGAGCTCAACCAGGCGCTTCGCAAGCAGGTCAAGCAACAAGTCCTGGATGCGCTGGTCGAGCGCAATCCGGTCGAGGTGCCGCAGTCGCTCATCAGCGACGAGATCGGGCGCCTGCGCGAGCAGATGCAACAGCAGCTCGGCGGGCAGATGAGCGCGGACCAGCTCGGCGACGAGCTGTTCCAGGATGAGGCGCGCCGCCGTGTCCAGGTCGGCTTGATCCTATCGGAGCTGGTCAACCACACCGGCGTCCAAGCCGACGAGGAGAGCATCCGGGCCCAGGTCCAGGAGCTCGCCTCGGCGTACGAGGATCCCCAGCAAGTCGAGCAGTACTACTATCAGAACCAGGAGATGCTGCAGGGCGTGCAGGCGATGGTCGTCGAGGACAAGGTGATCGACTGGATCCTGGAGAATGCCAACGTCACCGAGCGCCAGAGCAGCTTCGACGAGATGATGAACCGCAACAACCAAGCCGGTTGACGAGCGAGGTCACGAATGACGGATGAGCAAGCAATGAACCTGGTGCCGATCGTCGTCGAGCAGACGCCGCGCGGGGAACGCTCTTACGATATCTTCTCGCGCCTGCTCAAAGAGCGGGTCGTGTTCCTCGTGGGACCGATCGAGGACCAGGTGGCGAATCTGGTCGTGGCGCAGCTGCTGTATCTGGAGTCGGAGAATCCGGACAAGGATATCTCGCTCTACATCAATTCGCCCGGGGGCTCCGTGACCGCCGGGTTGTCGATCTACGACACCATCCAGTTCATCAAGCCGCACGTGAACACACTGTGCGTCGGCCAGGCCGCGAGCATGGGTGCGATCCTTTTGGCGGCAGGCACCGAGGGCAAGCGCCACATGCTGCCCCACTCGCGCGTGATGATCCATCAGCCGCTCGGCGGTTACGAGGGCCAAGCCACCGACATCGATATCCACGCCCGTGAGATCCTGGCTACCCGCGATCGCCTCAACCAGATCTTGGCGCGCCATACGGGACAGAACCTCGAGAAGGTGCGTGAGGACACCGAGCGCGACTACTTCATGACCGCCGAGGCGGCGGTCGAGTACGGCATCTGCGATCGCGTCGTGGCCAACCGCGATCAAGAGGCCGATTGATCGAGCCAATCGACGCGATTGTATGGCGCACGCGGCCCGGGCGGCCCCGGGGCCGCCCGGGCCCACAAGCCCCGTGTGCGCCCGGCCAGCGCCTTGCAATCGGCCCATTGAAACGGCATTGTGAAACCGTGTCTCCACGTGTCCTGCCGAGGCGCCAACGCCCATGAGTGACCAAGACGAGAAGCAGGATAGCGGCAAGCTCCTGTATTGCTCCTTCTGTGGTAAGAGTCAGCACGAGGTCCGCAAGCTGATCGCCGGCCCCTCGGTGTTCATCTGCGACGAGTGCGTCGACCTGTGCAACGACATCATCCGCGAGGAGATGCAAGACGCCTCCCGGGCCTCGACCAAGCGCCTGCCCAAGCCGGCCGAGATCAACCGCACGCTGGATGACTACGTGATCGGCCAGGACCGCGCGAAGAAGGTCCTGTCGGTGGCCGTCTATAACCACTACAAGCGCCTGGAGTTCCATCAGTCCAAGGACGACATCGAGCTCGCCAAGAGCAACATCTTGATGATCGGGCCGACGGGCTCGGGCAAGACCCTGCTCGCCGAGACACTCGCGCGCTTGCTCAACGTGCCATTCACGATCGCCGACGCGACCACGCTCACCGAAGCGGGCTACGTGGGCGAGGACGTCGAGAACATCATCCAGAAGCTGTTGCAGAAGTGCGA
>CAYTWS010000316.1:0-2930 GCA_964442145.1 uncultured Ectothiorhodospiraceae bacterium
CGGTCGCCATCATCACCGCGGTACTGTTTTTCGGTGGGATCTGGGGATTTTGGGGGGTGTTCTTCGCGATCCCGCTGGCGACGCTGGTCCAGGCGGTGCTAAACGCTTGGCCGCGCGTGCGGCCCCCGAAAGAGGAGGCGGCCTCGGAGTCCGGTAGCGCCGATGCGGCGGAGGCCTAGGGAACCTCCGCATGGATTCCGGGGCATAACCGGCGCATGTGCCCGCATCGCCTTCGCGCTCACGCGCTGCGGCGACGCGGGCCTACGTTCCGGTGGGACGGCCCTTTGGCGTAGGCGCGCGTTGGCGCCAGCCGATGCGGGCGGTGCCTGGTCTGCCGCCACTCGATCGACGCTTCGTCCTCGGGCCGATTGTTCAAGTCCGTCGTCGCGGCTCGGTTGGCGATGTTGTAGACACCCACTGAAGTGGACCCTCATCAGGGGGTCGCCAGGCGGCGCGAGGCGCTGTAGCGGCGTCGAGCGGGGGTGCCGGATGACCGCTGCCGGGCCGGGCTACTCGTCCTCGCCGAAATAACCCTGGATGAGCTCGACGATTTGTTGGCTTGCTTGCTGCTCGTCGGCGCCGTCGGCGTGGATCGTTAGCGTCGTGCCTTGAGCCGCCGCGAGCATCATGACGCCCATGATGCTTTTGGCATTGACGCGCCGGCCGTCCTTTTCCAACTCCACCGTGCTCTCGAACGTCGAGGCGAGGCTGACGAGCTTGGCGGCGGCGCGTGCGTGTAGCCCGAGGCGATTGACGATCTGGGTCTCGGTGGTGATCAATTATTCCGGCTCCGGGCCGCAGTCGATGACGCCGATGCGCCCGCCCTCGGCGGCCCGGCGCGTCATCGTCGCCAGATCGAGGTGGGCGTAATTGAACACCCGCAGCACCATGGGCAGGTTGATCCCGGATAGTACCCGAACGCGGTTGTCGCGCATCAAGCGCCACGCCGTGTTGCACGGGCTCGCTCCGTAGAGATCGGTCAGTACGAGCACGCCGGCGCCGTCATCGAGCTCGGCGACGGTGTCGGCGAGATCCCGCTCGAGCTGGCGGGTATCGTCGCTGCGATCGAAGCGGCAACACCGGATGGGCAGTCGCGGATCGCCCAGGATTTGATGGGCGACCTGGACGAGCTCTTCGCCAATGCGTCCGTGCGTGACGGTCACCAAGCCGACGGGCATAAGGCCCAACCCCCCGGCTCGGACACAGGTTGCGGCATCACGGGAGCGCGCGACCGATGGCTTCGGGTTGGCAGCTCACGATCGCACATCGGCGCCTATAACCAGGGGGCCTCCACGAGCTACACGGGCGGGCGGTGCCCGCGCGAGTGGCGCACAACATAACCGACCCAGCGGCGCCAGCCAATGGTCCCGGCGTCCGAATCGTGTCTCCTATCACTCGCGCGCTGGCGCATCGCGCGAAATGGTGCGCACCGGTTGCTGGAGCTCGCGATGGCGCACGGATATCCCCTCGAGCTGCTCGCCGAAGTGGCGGGCCAAGCGTTCGGCGAGGTAGACCGAGCGGTGATGGCCGCCGGTGCAGCCGATTGAGACGGTGAGATAGGACCGGTTCTCCGCCTGGAAGCAGGGGATCCATCGCTCGAGGAAGTCGCGGATCGAGGCGAACATGGCCTCGACCTCGCGATGGGCCTCGAGATACGACACGACCGCTGGGTCCGTGCCCGACAGCGAGCGCAGGCTGGGCTCCCAGTGCGGATTCGGCAGGCAGCGGGTGTCGAAGACGAAGTCGGTGTCGGCGGGCACGCTGTTTTTGAACCCGAACGACTGGAACAGCAGCGACAGGCTCGTCGCCGATGTCTGCGGCAACAGCCGCTCACGCAGCAACGCACGCAGCTCATGCAGGGTGAGCTGCGTGGTCTCGACGTGGAGATGCGCCTGCTCGGCGATGGGCGCGAGCAGATCGCGCTCAGCCACGATCGCCTCGCGCAACGGCCGCCCGTCGTGCGACAGCGGATGCTTGCGCCGTGTCTCGGAGAAGCGCCGCAGCAGCGTTTGCAGCTCAGTCTGGAGGAACACCACCTCGACGGTGACGTCGGGCAGATTTTGCAACCGGGGCAGAATCTCCGGGAACGCGCGTAGTGCGCTCGCCTCGCTGCGCGCGTCGATGCCGACCGCGACCTCGCTGTAGCGCTGCATCTGCGCGGTGCGCAGCTCCTCGACGAGCGGCTCGAGCAGGCCGCTGGGGAGATTGTCGATGCAGTAGAAGCCTTCGTCCTCGAGCGTGTTGAGCGCGACGCTCTTGCCCGAGCCCGAAAGCCCGCTGACGATGATCAATCGCATGGATCGTCGCCCTCGATGGCCTGCTGTTGGCGCTCCATGAATGCCTCGGCGGCATTGTAGCCGCGGCGCCGCAGCAGGTAGTTGCGAACGGCGGCCTCGACCATCACCGCGAGGTTGCGGCCCGGCGCCACCGGCAGCGTCATCGTTGCGATGGGTACCTCCAATACCTCGGTGCTGGCGAAATTCCCGTTGAGCCGGTCCAAGTGCTCGCGCAGCGAGCTCGTCAGCGCTTCCAGGTGGATGATGAACTGGAGGCGCTTGTAGTGACGAATGGCGGCGTCGCCGTACATGGCGCGGATGTTGAGAATCCCCAGGCCGCCGACCTCCAGAAAGTCCTGGATGAGCTCGGGCGCCTCCCCCTCGATCGCGTCGGGCGTCGGGCGCGTGAACTCGGGCGCGTCGTCGGCGACCAGACAGTGCCCGCGCGAGATGAGCTCGAGTGCGAGCTCGCTCTTGCCGATGCCGCTGCCACCCGACAGCAGCACGCCCACGCCCAACACCTCCAGGAAAACGCCGTGCAATACCAAGCGGGTGGCCAGGGCTCGCCCGAGGAAGTGGCGCAGCCGGCTGATCACCCACTCGCAGCTCGCGCTGGCGGCGAACAGCGGGATACCCTCATAGCGCGCCCGCGCG
>CAYTWS010000317.1:0-2920 GCA_964442145.1 uncultured Ectothiorhodospiraceae bacterium
GGCACATCATCCCAGCCGCCTTCGGGCCGTCTCGCTGATGACGTAGGCCACGCCGTTCACGCTGGCAACCAATAGCAACAGGATGATCCCGAGACCGAGCGCCAGCGCGAGGTTGCCTTTCTGTGTCTCCAGTGCGATCGCGGTCGTCATCACGCGCGTCACCCCCGCGATATTGCCGCCGACGATGATCACCGCGCCGACCTCGGCCGCCGCCCGGCCGAAGCCGGCGAGCACCACGGTGAGCAGACTGAGGCGGGCATCCCACAACAGCGTCGGGATGGCGCGCAGGCGCGACACGCCGAGCGAACGCAGCTGCTCGCGATACTCCGCCCACAGCTCCTCGATCACTTGGCGCGACAGCGCGGCCACGATCGGCAGCACCAGCACGAGCTGGGCGATCACCATGGCCCCGGGGGTGAACAACAGCCCCAGCGATCCCAGAGGCCCCGCCCGCGACAGCAGCAGATACACCATCAGCCCGACCACGACCGGGGGCAGCCCCATGAGGGCGTTCATGGCGACGATGACGATGCCGCGGCCCGGGAACGACCACAGCGCCACGGCTGCGCCGAGCGGGAGCGCGATGAGGCTGGCGATCGCGACCGCCGTCAGCGAGACCTGGAGCGACAGCGCCACGATGGCGAGCAGCTCGGGATCCGCACCCCAGATCAGCTCGAAGGCGGCCTGAAAGGCGTTGTCCAAGAGTGCCCCGCGGTCGAGTTACTGTAGGCGTGATTATCTGCACTAGTGCATCGATATGCACGAACGAGCGTAAAATGAACAATAAAAAACTGACTTGTGCAGTAGGAGGGGCCTGGATCTCCCTTGGGCGGCAACGGCGACAGGATGGGGCGTCGGGACCGGGGGCGCTGGCTGAGGTGAGGTAGCGGTGCTAAGTTGAGGCCGGCCGGAACGCCGGAACGCCGGAACGCCGGATCGCTCGGATGGGCGGGCTTGGCGCTTGGCGCGGACGACGGCCGGTGTGGCGCCCCGGGCAGGATTCGAACCTGCGACCTTTCGCTTAGGAGGCGAATGCTCTGTCCAGCTGAGCTACCGGGGCGGCGGGCGTTGATCTTGTAGCGGTGCCGAGTGGGTTGGGTCAACCGGCCCTGGGGCGCTCACCATCGCGGCGGAGCAAGGCGGATACGAAAAGGGCCGCCCGCAGGCGGCCCCGATGCGCGATTTGGTGGAGCCGAGGGGAATCGAACCCCTGACCTTCGCGATGCGAACGCGACGCTCTCCCGGCTGAGCTACGGCCCCAAGTGACCGGCGATTGTACTCAGCGGTCCCGGTGTTGCCTACCCCGCGAGAATGGGGCTCCGGGGATTGGCGATGCCGCGGCGGCCCGGCCGTTGCCGACTCTGCTAGAATGCCGCGCTCTTCGGACCGAGCCCCTATGGGGGGTACGTCAAGCCTGCCTGGAGTCGTCTCGGAATGAGCGTCGTCACCCGTTTTGCCCCCAGCCCGACCGGCTATCTCCACATCGGCGGCGCGCGCACGGCGCTGTTCTCGTGGCTGCATGCGCGTCAACAAGGGGGGCGGTTCGTCCTGCGCGTCGAGGACACCGACCGTGAGCGCTCCACCGCCGAGGCGAATCGAGCGATCCTCGACGGCATGCAATGGCTCGGTCTGGACTGGGATAGCGGTCCCATCTATCAAAGCCAGCGATTCGAGCGTTACCGAGAGCTCGTATCGGCTTGGCTCGCCGAGGGAATGGCGTATTACTGCTACCGCACCAAGCAAGAGCTGGATGCATTGCGCGAGGCCCAGATGCAGCGCGGGGAGAAGCCGCGCTATGACGGCTACTGGCGCGACAACGATGAGACGCCGCCGCCCGGCGTGACACCGTGCATCCGGTTCAAGAACCCACTGTCCGGCGTCGTATCGTTCGATGATCGCGTGCGCGGGCGGGTTCGTGTGGCCAACGATGAGCTCGACGATCTCGTGATCGTCCGCCAGGACGGCACGCCCACATACAACTTCTGTGTGGTCGTCGACGACTACGACATGGGTGTCACCGATGTCGTGCGCGGCGATGACCATGTCAGCAACACCCCGCGCCAGATCAATATGCTGCGCGCCCTCGGGGTCGAGCCGCCGAGCTATGCGCACGTGCCCATGATCCTGGGGGACGACGGCAAGCGCCTGTCCAAGCGCCACGGTGCGGTGAGCGTGATGCAGTACGAGGCCGAGGGCTATCTGCCCGAGGCGCTATTGAATTATCTGGTGCGTTTGGGCTGGTCGTACGGCGATCAAGAGATCTTCTCACTCGATGAGATGCTCGAGCTCTTCGAGCTGGACGCGGTCAATAATGCGCCGTCGACGTTCAATCCGGGTAAGCTGCAGTGGTTGAACCAGCAGCATCTCAAACGCGTGAATCCGGGCGATCTGGCGCAGCGGCTGCGTCGCTACGTCGAGCGTGCCGGCTTGGATCCGGACGCCGGGCCCGATCTCGAACGCTTGGTCATGGCGCAGCGCGAGCGCAGCTCGACCCTGGTGGACATGGTCGAAAGCAGCCGCTTCCTGTTCGAGGACTTCGAGGCCTACGACACCAAGGCCCAGCGCAAGCACTTGGGGCCGCCTGCGGTCGAGCCGCTCGTGGCGGCGCGTGGGGCGCTGACGCAGCTCGACCAGTGGCATGGCGAGGCCATCCACGCCATCGTTGCGGATGTCGCCGAGCGCTTGGGGGTGGGCATGGGCAAAGTGGCGCAGCCGCTGCGGGTGGCGGTGGCGGGGCGCGCTGTGTCGCCGCCCATCGATGTCACGCTGGAGCTTTTGGGGCAGGCGGCGACACTCGAGCGTGTGGATCGTGCCATTGAAGCGGCCCGCCATACCGTTTGACGGGCGCGGTGTGTTGACGCTGCCCCGGCCGGTCATTAACCTCTTGGGCGCTGTCGACGTGGGGCCATAGCTCAGCCGG
>CAYTWS010000318.1:0-2913 GCA_964442145.1 uncultured Ectothiorhodospiraceae bacterium
CCGGCAGACACCCGCCGATGCCGGCCCACGGCATCTCACGCTTTGAACGATTTGCATGTTTTGCACGATTCTTGCTATAAACCGCCCGAGGCGGGCAAGCACCGCGCGAGGCGTCCAGCGCGTCCGCGCCCCCCGCTGACCGGCGAACCCGAGGAGGCACATATGACCGACAACGACTTGATCCGTCTGACCTACGCAAGCACCTCCGCTTTCCAGGAGAAAGGCGGCGGCACGGCCATCGATCCCGAGGTGGGCCGTATCCTGCGTGCGTGCAAGATCAACAACCCCAAGCGCGAGATCGGCGGGGTGCTGCACTACGGCTACGGCTACTTCTTCCAGGTGCTCGAGGGCCCGCGCGACCAGGTCGAGGAGCTCTACCAGCGCATCGCCCAGGACGCGCGCCACAAGAACGTCACCACGCTGGAAAAGCAGGACATACGCCAGCGCAGCTTCCCCGACTGGTCCATGAAGTACGTGCCATTGGAGAAGGACGTCGAGCGCGTTCTCCAACGCCACAGGCTCAAGACCTTCGACCCTTATTCGTTCGATAACGCCGTCATCGACGACATGGTCGATCTGCTCGTGGGCAGCGACGCGCCCGGGCAAGAGCCCGACCAGAGGGGCAAGCGCGGCAAGGGCCCCGTGTCCTTCCTGAAGCGGCTGTTCGGCGGGCAGGGCTAGGCGCCTGTCCGGACAACGTCGATCGGAGTGCCATACCATGAGTGAAGACAACGGCTACACCCAGATCGCCTACGCGAGCACCGCCACATTCGGCGACGGGCGGCTTGAGGACCCGGAGACACAGCGCAACGTCATGCAGATCGTGCGCAAGAGCCGCCAAAACAATCCCCAATGGGGCATCGTCGGCGTTCTCCATTTCGGCAACGGCTACTTCTTCCAGGTGCTCGAGGGCACGGAGAAGGCCGTGGGCGGGCTATTCGACATCCTCCAGCAGGACGAGCGCCACACCAACATCCGCATCCTGCGCCAGCAGGCCATCGAGGAGCTCGAGTTCGAATCCTGGTCGATGAAATTCCTCACCCTCGATCGCGAGATCGCCCAGATGGTGACGGGTACGCTGCGCAAACCGTTCAACCCGTACCGTATGGATGCGCAAACGATGGACAGGCTGATCAAAACGCTGGCCGAGCGCCCCGATGAGGAGTGACGCGGCGGTCTCGGCCGCGCTGCCGGCGTACACCCGCCCGCGCGACCCTACCGCGGACTGGGGTGCGACCGTGGGCGCCGTGCGGGGTCGTGAGTTATGCTCTCGATGATCGGGAACACCGCATCGAGCGAAGGCTTCTGCGACAATGGCGGATTCGCTACAAGACCAATTGGTCCGCGCCGGCCTGGCCGAGCCCGACCAAGCGAGAAAGGGCAAGAGCGGCGCCGACAAGCCGCGCAAGCAAAACAAGGCCCGAGGCAAGGGCAAAGGCAAGCCCCAAGCCAAGCAGCCCGCGCAGGCGCCGGCCGGGCCCCAATCGGGCCAAACCCAGCAACCCGCTCGCCCGCGGGACGCGCGCGAGCTCAGCGCGCATCTGCGCGGTCTAGTCGCTAAGCACCGCCTCGCCCGCCAGGAAGGCCACGTGCCCTACCGCTTCACACTGGGCCGGCGGATCAAGGAGATCACCGTCACCGGCGAGCAACAAGGCCAGCTCGCGCGCGGCGAGGCGGGTATCGTCAACGTCCAGGGGCGCTTCGACGTACTGCCCGCACATGCGATCGAGGCCGTGCGTGAGCTCGATCCCACCGCCGTAGTATTGATGAACGGCGCCGACGCGCCCAACAGCGCGGCCGACGCCGAGGCCCACAGCGAGCGCCCCGTGCCCGACGACCTGATGTGGTGACCCCGCCCCCACTGGGCCCCTGACAACGACGACCCGAGAGAGGACTCCGCCATGCGACTCCTACTAGCAATCGGTGCCCTGCTCGCGCTCGCCGCGAGCGCGCACGCCGAGATCGAGACGCGCGAGATCAGCTACGACATCGATGGCCAGACGTTCCAGGGCTATTTGGCCTATGACGCCGACCAAAGCGGCGAACGCCCCGGTGTGCTGGTCCTGCACGAGTGGTGGGGCCACAACGACTACGTCCGCCGACGCGCGCGCATGCTCGCCGACGCCGGCTATACCGCCTTCGCCGCCGACATGTACGGCGAGGGCAAGGTTGCCCAGCACCCCGAGGACGCCAAGGCGTTCATGCAGGCCGCGACCAGTGACCCGGCAAAAGTCGAGCGCCGCTTCGACAAGGCGCACGACCTGCTCCGGGCCCATCCGACCGTCGACCCGGAGCGTACCGCGGCGATCGGCTACTGCATGGGCGGCGGCATGGCGCTGGAGATGGCGCGGGCGGGCAAGGATCTCGACGCCGTCGTGAGCTTCCACGGGACCCTCGATACCGACGACCCGGCCGACGAGGGCGAGGTGAAGACGCCCATCCTGGTGCTCACCGGCGGTGCGGATCCGTTCGTGCCCGACGAGCAGGTCCAGGCCTTCCGCGAGGAGATGAAGGCCGCCGGCGCCGACTTCCGGATCAAGACGTATCCGGGCGCCAAGCACGGCTTCACCAACCCGGGCGCCGACGACCACGCCGAGCGCTTCGATCTGCCGCTCGCCTACGACGGCGAGGCCGACCGCGACAGCTGGCGCCGGATGAAGCGCTTCTTCGCCAAGCATCTCGACTAGGGCGTGTTAACACGGCCCTAGACCCAACCGCGTCGTGGCGGCCGCTCGGGCCGCCACGGCGGCGCCTACCACATCCCGCGCATCTGCGCCTTCAGATCGACCGCGGGCGCGGCCTCGGCCGGGGTGTCTTCGCCGTCCTCGGCCGCGGCCGCGGCGGCGACCGTGTCGAAATGGGCTTGCACCGACTCCGGGATGAAGCGGGTCACCGCCGCGGTGACATAGCCGT
>CAYTWS010000319.1:0-2892 GCA_964442145.1 uncultured Ectothiorhodospiraceae bacterium
CGCGACGGCAAGACGGAGGACTTCGACGCCGTCACCAAGAGCCTATCCAACCTGCTGCGCATGTGGGCCGAGGTCTAAGACCTCGAGGCAAGAAAGAACCACGACCAATCTGCAGGAGCAGATTGGGACTGCGCGAAGCGCCGAGCAATGGACACGAATGTATTTTTAGAATCGGCTAGCCGGGGGCGGAGCTGCGTTGAGGGTTGGCCGGTACATCAGCCTTCGTGAGAACCACAAAATGGATTATGGCGCCTTCGAGCCAGCTGCTACCTGCAGACGCAAAGGAGCTCATTTTGTGTTGATCTTGTGTTCATTTTGTGGTTCAGCTGTGGCTGTACGACCTCCCATTGGTCTCCGCGAAGCGCCGCTCCCGCGGGCCCACCACTCCCCTACTATTCGTGTCCATTCGTGTTCATTCGTGGTTCCTTCACTCGTCATTCCAGCCGGCTAGTTATAGCGTGAGCGCAAGTAGCGGCCGTTCTCGAAGCGGTCGAAGAACTCGCCCAGGGCGGGGTGGTCGATTTGCTCGCCGCTGGTGTCGGGCTCGAGGTGGCGCTCGGCGACGTAGGTCGAGTGGTGGGCGCCGTGGACGAGGACGTGGTACCAGGGGGCGTTCTTGGGCGGGCGGCTCTTGGCGACGAGCTCGTACCACTCCTCGGTGCCGTTGTACTCCGGGTCGACATCGACGACCACACCGCGGTAGTCGAACTTGCGGTGGTGGACTAGCTGCCCAATCGTGAATTTGGGCTGCGCCATGGCTCGTATCCCCCTTGCGAATGCGTCGCCGGGCCCTAGGCCCCGAGCACGGTCTTGTCGTAGAGATCCTTGAGCCGCCCCGACGGATCGTAGCGCTCCTTCAGGCGCCGATACGCGGCTCGATCGAACTGCTGCCAGAATTCCCCGCGCTCGTAATACGAGCTCGAGTACAGCGACTTGAGCCCGCCCAGATCGGCGACCTTGCGCTCGACCTTGCGGTTGAAGTAGCCCGGCGGATGGGCCTCCTTGGTCCGGATGACGTCCCAGAAGCCGAAATTGACGTAGAGCGTGTCCGGGTCCACGGGATAGAGGTCGAAGACCCGGTCGCGGCGCCAAGCCCGGATCGGGCAGATCCACACGGGCCGTATGCCGATCTCGCGCTCGAAGAAGTCGAGGAATTCACGCGCGTTCTCGATCGGGATGTCGACATCCTGGATGACCGACTCGCGGTGGAGCCCTTGGAACCGGTTGAGATAGCCCGTGAGGTTCCAGCGGGCGTTCAAGCGCATGATCTTCTGATAGGTCACCGAGCTCAGGCGCTTGCGTCCGAGCAGACGGCGGACGACGGGATTTTGGGCGTAGACGTTCTTGGAGCACCAGAACCAGTCGGTGTCCCAGCGCCAGATATAGTCATGGACCGTGAGATAGTCCTCGCGCTTGGCCCGAATCGACTGGTAGTAGATATTCTCGAAGGTGTAGTCGCTGGTGCGAGGGGCCGTGTCGACGAAGGTGGCGACCGTGAGGTAGAGCTCATCCCGGGCGAACACCGTCGCGTCGATGAAATCGGCCTGGCCTTCGCCGCACCGGTTGGCCAGGTCGTCGAACAATGCCTGGGGATCGCTGTGTGGGATGTGCTGCAGATGCACGTAGGGGCGCACCGCTACGGCGAGGATGCGCGCGCGCAGGACGTAGCCGAGGGTGCCGTAGGAGTTGGGCAAGCCGAAGAATAGGTCGGCGTGCTCGTTGTCGGGGCGCGCGATCACGATCTCGCCGTCGCCGGTGAGTATCTCGAGCTCTTGGACGGTGTCGTGGACGAGGCCATAGCGAAAGGATGAGGCCTCGATCCCCACGCCCGATATTGCACCACCGATGGTGATCGAGCGTAGCTCGGGCACCACCGGCGGCATCACGCCGTGGGGCAGGGTGGCGTCGACGATCTGCTCGAACGTCGCCATACCCTCGACGTCGATGGCGCCCGCCTCGGTGTCGACGGCGAGTACGTGGTGGAAGTCGCGTACATCCAGGGGGCGGCCGGCATCGCTGCGATCGCGGAACAGGTTGGACGTCCCCTTGGACAGACGAACGCCCTCGTCGGCGGCGCGGTATTGCGCCAGAAGGCGCTCGCAGCGCGCTCGGTGCCCCGCCGAATCGGGCGCTTGCGCGGCGCCCGTCATGAGGCCCCGGTATCGGCCGCCTGCTGCTGCGGCGCCGCTTGCTGGAGATCGGGGGCGTAGAGGTAGGCCCGACTCATCGGGTAGTCGTAGCCCACGTTGCCCTTGCTGTAGATGATCTGGAACAGGTGCGTATAGCCATTGAACGAGCGGAACATCTCCGCACAGCCGTAGAGATAGGCCCGCCAGTTGCGCCGGAAATGCTCGTCGAAGCGCTCGGGGTCGATCTTCTTGAGCTCGTCCCAATGGCGGTCGAAGCGCTCGGCCCAGGCGTCCAGGGTCAGCGCGTAGTGGCGCCGCAGGTTCTCGATATCCAGGATCTCGAGGCCGTTCTCCTCCATGATGTCGAGCGTCTGCGTGAGGCTGGGGATCCAGCCACCGGGGAACACGTGCTTGCGGATGTAGAACTCCGTGTCGAACTGCCCCACGTGGCCGATGTAGTGGAGCACACCGAGGCCGCCCGGTTTGGTCGCACGCGCCAGGGCCTCGATGCCGGGGCGTAGCTGGTCGCGCCCGCAGTGCTCGAGCACGCCGACGTGGGCGACCTTGTCGAACTGCTCGTCGACCTCGCGGTGGTCGGCTTCCTTGACGCGCAAGGCGTCACCGAGGCCGTCGCGGGCGATGTCGGCGCGCAGGTCGCGCACCTGCTCGGTGCAAGCGTTGTAACCGGTGGCGTCGACGCCGTGGTACCGGTGCGCGTGGTACATCAGCCCGCCCCAGCCGCAGCCGATGTCGGCCATGCGCT
>CAYTWS010000320.1:0-2873 GCA_964442145.1 uncultured Ectothiorhodospiraceae bacterium
AACCATTCGTGTGTATTCGTGTTCATTCGTGGTTCTCAAACGAACGGCCGGCTCTCCGGGAACTTTTCGGGGCTGAGGTCCCACCAAACGGGCAGGTACGCTTCTGGAGGCGGGCTATGATCGGACGACGCTGGTTCTTGGGAAGTCTCGCCGCGGGCGCGGGCCTGGTGCTCGTGGGCGGGCGGCCGCGCGCGGCCGCGGTGGACGCGCCGGCGGATCCCGAGTCGATCGAGCCGGTCGAGCTCAGCGAGGCCGAGTGGCGCGAACGCCTGAGCGAGCAGGAGTTCAAGATCCTGCGTGAGGAGGGCACGGAGCCGCGCGGGGCCAGTGGGCTGCTCGACGAGAAGCGCGCCGGCGACTATCGGTGCAAGGGCTGCGGGTTGGTGCTTTTCCGCTCCGAGTGGAAGTACGACAGCAATACCGGCTGGCCCAGCTTCTTCGATGTCATAAAGGAGCACATCGGCACCAAGACCGACACCAAGCTGTTCTACGAGCGTACCGAGTACCACTGCGCGCGCTGCGGTGGCCACCAGGGCCACGTCTTCGAGGACGGCCCCGATCCCACGGGCCTGCGCTATTGCAACAACGGCCTCGCGCTCACCTTCCGGCCGCGAGCGGGCTGAGGGCCTACGATAAGTCCAGGCCAAAATCGGATCACGCAAAGGCGCGAAGAGCGCGAAGGGTGGTGAGCAGGGTCGATGGCCGCCGCGATATGAGGCCTCTGTGTTTGGCGTGGGCACGACGCGGCAGTTCATGACGTGTGTCGCGCTGAAGCGCGACCTACAAGCTCATGAGACTTGCAAGGTTATGACATTCCGCCGTTAAGTGGCCCGCGACGCTAGGATATTTTGTGGGTCCGACTTCAGTCGGACCGCTCAAGTCATGACCGCTTTTGCGCCGAGGGCGGATCCACAAGGCGATGGGATTCCGCACGAATATTTCGTCGTTGCGGATCACCCTGTGGCCGCGCTGCGTTGTTGGTGTCTTAGCGTGATGGTAGGAAGATCTTCGCTTGCACGTTGGTGCCTTCGCGTTCTTCGCGCCTTTGCGTGACCCGCTACGCACGGCGGTTCATCTTCTCGCCGCGTAAGCCAATTCCCGCTATGACAGCTTGCGCTGGGGCGCTTCCGTTTGCTCGTCGAGCTCGAGCTCGCCCAGCGACATCAAGGCGGCGTTGCCGCCCTGGGCCGTGGTGTCGACGCACAGCGAGCGCTCGGTGGCGAAGCGGTGCAGGTAGTGCGGCCCGCCCGCCTTGGGTCCCGTCCCCGACAGGCCCTCGCCGCCGAACGGCTGCTGGCCCACCATCGAGCCGATCTGGTCGCGATTGACGTAGGTGTTGCCCACGCGCACGCGTGACTGGATGTGCTCGACCGTCTCCTCGATGCGGGAGTGGATGCCGAGGGTGAGGCCGTAACCGGTGGCGTTGATGTGGTCGATGACGTCGTCGAGCTCGTCGCCGTCGAAGTGCACGATGTGGAGCACGGGACCGAAGACCTCGCCCTCCAGGTCCTTGATGCTGTGGATCTTGTAGGCGTGCGGCGCGAAGAAGTGGCCCTTTCGCGCGGCCTCGCCGAGCTCGCTGCGCGCCAGCGGTTGCGCCTGCTGGTCCATGCGCTGGGCGTGGCCCTCGAGCATCGCGCGCGCGTCGGCGTCGATGGCGGGACCGATGTCGTGCTCAATCCGGGCCGGATCGCCCAGGCGTAGCTCCGCCATCGCGCCGGCGATCATGTGCTCGATCTTGTCGGCGACATCGCGCTGCAGGTAGAGAACGCGCAGCGCCGAGCAGCGCTGGCCGGCGCTGTGGAAGGCCGACTTGATGACATCGCTGGTGACCTGCTCGGGCAACGCCGACGAGTCGACGATCATGGCGTTCTGGCCACCGGTCTCCGCGATCAGCGGCAGGATGGGCCCGGAGCGCTCGGCGAGCTGGCGGTGGATGAGTTTGGCCGTGTCGAGCCCGCCGGTGAACGCGACCCCGCCGAGGTGGGGGTCCTGAAGCAGCGGCGGCCCCACATCCTCGCCACGCCCCGGGATGAGATGGAGCACGCTGGTGGGCACGCCGACGTCGTGGAAGGCACGCACGGCCGCATGGGCCATCAGCGGCGTTTGCTCGGCCGGCTTGGCGATCACGCTGTTGCCGGCGACGAGCGCGGCGGCCACCTGGCCCGTGAAGATCGCCAGCGGGAAGTTCCACGGGCTGATGCAGACGAACACACCCCGGCCATGCAGTGTGAGGCGGTTGTGCTCGCCGGTCGGACCCGGGAGCTCGTGGGGCCGGGCGAAATCGGCCCGGGCGCGCGCGGCGTAGTAACGGCAGAAGTCGGCCGCCTCGCGTACCTCGGCGACGCCGTCATCCAGCGACTTACCGCCCTCGCGCGAGGCGATGGCCATGAAGTAGCCCATGTTGTGCTCGAGGCGCTCGGCCATGGCATCGAGCAGGGCGGCACGGTCTTCGGCCGGTGTGGCGTCCCACGCCGGCTGGGCGCGTGCGGCGCGCGCCATGGCACGGGCGCATTGCGCGCCGGTCGCGTTGGTGACCGTCCCGATGGTGCGCTCGGTGTTGCTCGGGTCGATGACCGACTCGGCCTCGCCGCCCTCGCCGCGCCCTTCGATGATCGGGGCGCAGTGCCACTGCTCGGCTGCGGCCGCGCTCATGGTCTCGTCGAGTCGTTGGAGCTCGTTGACATCGGAGAGATCGACGCCCAGTGAGTTGAGGCGCTGGCTGCCGAGGATGTAGCGCGGCAGCGGTATGCGGGGATGGCGTTTGCGGCGCCGTTCGCGCACCCGCTCGACGGGGTCGGCGACGATCTCGTCGATCGGGGTGCGGTCGTCGATGAGGCGGTTGACGAACGAGCTGTTGGCGCCGTTCTCCA
>CAYTWS010000321.1:0-2866 GCA_964442145.1 uncultured Ectothiorhodospiraceae bacterium
CGGCGAGCGCGAGCACGCCTACCGCGAGGCCGCCGAGCGCCTCAACCGGGCGCGCGCCGATGCCGCCGAGCGCCTCGGTGAGCAGGTCACGGCGGCGATGCAGGAGCTCGGCATGGCGGGTGGCCGCTTCGAGGTACGGGTGACCCAACGCGACGAGGCCAACCCCAGCCGCCACGGCCTCGATGAGGTGGAATTCCGCGTCACGGCGAACCCCGGCCAGGCGCCGGCGCCGCTGCGCCGTGTGGCCTCGGGTGGCGAGCTCTCGCGGATCAGCCTAGCGATTCAGATGATCGGCTCGGTCGAGGCGGGGATCCCCACCCAGATCTTCGATGAAGTGGATGCCGGCATCGGCGGCAGCGTCGCGGCCGTGGTGGGCGACCACCTGCGGCGCTTGGGCGAGCACCATCAGGTGCTGTGCGTCACGCACCTACCGCAAGTGGCGGCGAGCGCACACCACCACGTCCAGGTGAGCAAGGCCACCGAGGCGGACTCGACGACGACCCAGCTCTACCCGCTGGATTCGGGCGAGCGCGTCGACGAGATCGCACGCATGCTCGGCGGGCGCCGCATCACCGAACAGAGCCGCGCGCATGCGCGCGAGCTGCTGGGCGCGGCCTAACCTCCGATCCGTCGCACCGAAGTGCGACCTACAGATTGCCTTTGCCCGCTACGCGGGCCGTAATCAGCCATTCCCGGGTGCGCCGGTTAGGGCTTGCCGGTCTCGCTCTCGTCGGCGGCGCGCTCGCCGTCCTCGTCGTCGCAGCTGAGGCAGTTGGCGTAGAGCACGAGGCTGTGGTCGCGCAGATCGAATTGATGCTGGCGGGCGATTCGTGCCTGGCGATCCTCGATGACGTCGTCGACGAACTCCTCGACCTTGCCACACTGGACGCAGACGATATGATCGTGATGGCGGCCCCGATTGAGCTCGAACTGCGCCTGCCCGCCCTCGAAGTGATGGCGGTGAACGAGGCCCGCGGTCTCGAATTGCGACAGGACCCGATAGACCGTGGCGAGGCCGATCTCGGAGCCCTGGTCGAGTAGCTGACGGTAGATATCCTCCGCCGTCAGATGGTGTTGGTCCGTCTGGTCATGGGTCTGCTGTAGGATCTCCAGGACCTTGATACGTGGCAAGGTCACCTTGAGTCCCGCTTGGCGTAGTTCCTGGTGTTGCAAAGTCGCGCCCCTGGGCCCCGTCGCACTCGGCGGCCAATGTCATTTAGACTCATTCTAAAGGATACGATTCCCGTTGACGATCCATAGCCGCCCCATCCGCCACGCGGGCCTCGCCACGCTCCTACTCGCCCTCACCGGCTGCGCGGCGTGGCTGCCCGATGGCCAGCGCATCACCGTCCAGCAGGGCAACGTCCTCGACCCGGAGGCCATCGCCGCGCTGGAGCCCGGCCAATCGCGCGGTCGGGTCCGCGAGCTCCTGGGCGAGCCCGTGCTCGACACCCCCTTCCACGCCGACCGTTGGGACTACGTCTACTTCCTGACCGAGCAGGGCCGCGAGGCCGACACCCAACGCCTCACGCTCGTGTTCGGGCCGCAGGGGCTCGAATCCATCGACGACCAGTACAGCGTGCCCGACGAGCCCGTGCCCGAGGTCCCGACGGGCCCGCTGCCCGAGACCGAGCGACCCGCGCGCACCGGCGGCCAGGGGCCCGGCCGTGGCCCGAGCCCCACGCCCACACCAAGTCCCGGTCCCGGGCGCTAGCGGGTCGTGCGGGTATTGCGGTAACGCGCTGAGCCGACCGAGCGCTTCAGCGCGAGGCGCGGCGACCGCGGGAAGTGTTAACAGGCCCTAGCGACGGCCGCGCTGCGCGCGCAGGCGCCGGGCCTCCTTCGGGTCCACCTGCAACGGCCGATAGATCTCGACACGGTCGCCCGGGCGCAGCACGCGCTCGGGCGCGCAGGGCTGGCTGAAGATCCCCAGCGGGGCACTCGCGGGATCGGTCTCGGGAAACGAATCGGGCAGGCCCGAGGCGCGTACGGCGTCGGCGGCGGTGCTGCCAGGCGCGAGCTCCAGCGCGATCAGGCGCTGGTCATCGGGGCGCGCGTACGCGACCTCGACTCTCAACGGGGGCGGCCGTGGACTTGGTGCGCCCGCTGGACGAACGAGTCGACCAAGGTCGACGCGATTTGATTGAAGATGGGCCCGAGGACCGCACCGAACAGCCGCCCGGCAAACTCGAATTCGAGGTCGAGCGACACGCGCGAGCCCTTGCTGGTCGGCTCGAAGCGCCAATCCCCTTCGAGGCGTTTGAAGGGCCCGTCCTCGAGGCGGATGCGGATACGGCGCCCCCACTCGAGCTCATTGCGCGTGGTGAACGCATGCTGCAACGCCCCTTTGGCCATGCTCACGCGCGCCCGCACCCAGCCGTCGCCGCTATCCAAAACCTTGGCCCAACGGCACCAGGGCAGAAATTTGGGATACGAGGCGACGTCGTTGACCAGCTCGAACATCTGTTCGGGCGAGTACGGTACCTCGGCGGATCGCTGGATGCGCGGCACGGTCAGGGTCCCGGCTGGTCGGCGGTGGCGAAGCGAGGCGCCGATTGTCGCGGAACGCGCAGACCCGCTCAAGCGCTTACCGCCTCGACAACTCGCGTATACTGCCCGACCAGCAGTCGCCGGGGCATGCTGGATGGGCTGCGCCGGCTTAAGGGAGCGCCATGAGCAAGACCAAAAAGCGCGACAAGCACACCGGCGGCAACGTCATCGCGGTCAACCGCCGCGCGCGCCACGATTACCACATCGAGGAACGCTACGAGGCGGGCCTGGAGCTGCGCGGCTGGGAGGTCTCGAGCCTGCGCAACGGGCGCGCGCAAATCGCCGAGGCCTACGTGGTGCTCAAAAAGGGCGAGGC
>CAYTWS010000322.1:0-2863 GCA_964442145.1 uncultured Ectothiorhodospiraceae bacterium
CAACGCGGTCGGCATGGCGCTGGCGGAGAAGGCGCTGGCGGCGCACTTCAACCGCAATGGCCACCAGGTCGTCGACCACTGGACCTATGTGTTCGCCGGCGACGGCTGCCTCATGGAGGGCATCTCGCACGAGGCCTGCTCGCTGGCCGGCACGCTCGGGCTGGGCAAGCTCGTCGTCTTCTACGACGACAACGGCATCTCCATCGACGGCGATGTGGCGGGCTGGTTCACCGAGGACGTACCCACCCGCTTCTCATCGTACGGTTGGCACGTCGTCCCCGACGTCGATGGCCACGACGCCGAGGCCGTGCGCGCGGCGATCGAGGCCGCGCGCGGCGAGACCGACCGGCCCACGCTGATTTGCTGCAAGACGGTCATCGGCTGGGGCTCGCCCAACAAGCAGGGCCGCGAGGAGTCCCACGGCGCCGCCCTGGGCGCCGACGAGGTCGCGCTGGCGCGCGAGACCATCGGCTGGTCGCATGCGCCGTTCGACATCCCGAACGAAGTCTATGCGGGCTGGGATGCGCGCGAGCGCGGCGAGCGCGCCGAGGCCGAGTGGCGCGAGCGCATGAGCCTCTACCGCGACCGCTTCCCCGAGCGTGCTGCCGAGCTCGAGCGGCGCCTGGCGGGCGAGCTGCCGTCCGGCTGGGACGCGCACGCCGACGCCCTGCTGCATGAGACCGCCGCCAAGGGCGAGTCGGTGGCCACACGCAAGGCGTCGCAGGCCGTGATCGGCGGCTTCGCCGAGGTCCTGCCCGAGCTGCTGGGCGGCTCGGCCGATCTGACGGGGTCGAACAACACCCGCTGGAAGGCCGCCACCGACGTCACCGCGCGCTCGCCCGACGGCAACTATCTCTACTACGGGGTCCGCGAGTTCGCCATGTCGGCGATGGTCAGCGGCATCGCCCTGCACGGCGGTTTCAAGCCGTTCGGCGGGACGTTCCTCACCTTCTCCGACTACGCGCGCAACGCGGTGCGCATGGCCGCGCTCATGGGCGCGCCCAGCATCTTCGTCTACACCCACGACTCGATCGGGCTGGGCGAGGACGGGCCCACGCACCAGGCGGTCGAGCATCTGTCGAGCCTGCGCCTGATCCCGCGCATGGAGCTGTGGCGTCCTTGCGACGCGGTCGAGACGGTCGCGGCGTGGCGCCGCGCGCTCGAGAAGACGGATGGCCCCGTGGCCATGGCCTACACGCGCCAGGGTATACCGCACCAGGCCCGCGACGAGAGCCAGCTCGCCGCCATCGCCCGCGGCGGCTACGTGCTGGTCGACCCCGACGGCGGCGCGCCCGATGTGACGCTGATCGCCACCGGCTCGGAGGTCCAGCTCGCGGTGGGTGCGGTGGAGCCGCTCGCCGCCGAGGGCATCCGCGCTCGGGTCGTGTCGATGCCGTGCACCCAGCGCTTCGACGCCCAGGAGAAGTCCTACCGTGACCAAGTGTTGCCGCCGGGCGGCAAGCGTGTCGCCGTAGAGGCGGGCGTGACCGACTGGTGGCGGCGCTACGTGGGCCTCGACGGCGGCGTCGTCGGTATCGATACGTTCGGCGTGTCGGCGCCGTCGAAGGACGCGATGCACCACTTCGGCTTCACCGTCGATCGCGTGGTCGAGACGGCACGCCAGGTGGTGAACGAAACCACTTGAGGATCTCGCGAAGGCGCAAAGGGCGCGAAGGCTCTCAACAAGTTACTGTTTGTGAATCGCCCGGGCTTTCGGGTGCAGGACCCGCTGCAGATGACGAAAGCGCTATGCGGCCCCGGTAATAAAGCACGGCTTGGCAGTACGGTCAGGCGAGCATTGAATTACGCTTTCTTGGTTTTCCTTCGCGATCTTCGCGCCTTCGCGAGAACCATCGAACGCACTGGACCGACCGCTGCACAGCGGGCGGCATTGATTGACGAGACCGAGTGGCCCGGCGGTCCGGGCCGACAAGACGAGGCGACGACAAGGCAATGGCTATCAAGATCGGTATCAACGGCTACGGGCGCATCGGGCGCAACGTGCTGCGCGCGCTCTACGAGAGCGGGCGCGACGACATCCAGATCGTGGCGATCAACGACCTCGGCGACGCCGAGACCAACGCGCACCTGACGCGCCGCGATACGGCTCACGGCCCCTTTCCGGGCGAGGTGGCCGTCGACGGCGGCGACATGGTCGTCAACGGTGACCGGATCAAGGTCTGCGCCGAGCGTGACCCGGCCAAGCTCCCCTGGGGCGAGCTCGGCGTCGAGGTCGTGCTCGAGTGCACGGGGCTGTTCGCCGAGGCCGACAAGGCCCGCGCGCACATCCAGGCGGGCGCGGACAAGGTGCTCATCTCGGCGCCGGCGAAGGGCGACGTCGACGCCACCGTTTGCTATGGCGTCAACCACGAGGTGCTGACCCAGGGCATGAGCGTGGTCTCGAACGCCTCCTGCACGACCAACTGCCTGGCGCCGTTGGTCAAGGCGCTACACGAGTCCATCGGGGTGCAGTCGGGCCAGATGACCACGGTCCACAGCTACACCAACGACCAGGTGCTCACCGACGTCTACCACAAGGACATCCGGCGCGCGCGCTCGGCGACGCACTCGATGATCCCGACCTCGACCGGCGCGGCCAAGGCGGTCGGGCTCGTGCTGCCCGAGCTCGCGGGCAAGCTGCAGGGCTACTCGATGCGCGTGCCCACGATCAACGTCTCGGTCGTGGACTTCAGCTTCATCGCCTCGCGCGCGACCTCGATCGACGAGGTCAACGAGGCGGTCAAGAAGGCCGCCGAGGGTATGCCCGCCGGCGTGATGGGCTACAACGAGGAGCCGCTGGTCTCGGTGGACTTCAACCACAATCCGGCGTCGTCGGTGTTCGACGCCACCCAGACGCTGGTGA
>CAYTWS010000323.1:0-2856 GCA_964442145.1 uncultured Ectothiorhodospiraceae bacterium
GCATGGGCATCTCGCAGCACATCCACGGCACCGACAACTCGCGCTGCCTGATCGCACTGGCGTTGATGACGGGCAACGTGGGCCGTGCCGGCTGCGGCCTGCACCCGCTGCGTGGCCAGAACAACGTCCAGGGTGCCTCGGACGCGGGCCTGATCCCCATGGTCTATCCCGACTACAAGCCGGTGGGCGATCCCGATACCAAGGCGTGGTACGAGCGCTTCTGGGGCGTGGACAACCTCGATCCGAATCCGGGGCTGACGGTCACCGAGATCATGGACCACATCCACGCCGGCAAGCTCCACGGGATGTACATCATGGGCGAGAACCCGGCGATGTCCGATCCCAACCTCAACCACGCACGCGAGTCGCTGGCCATGCTCGACCATCTCGTGGTCCAGGATCTGTTCCTGACCGAGACGGCCGCGTACGCCGACGTGGTGCTGCCGGCCTCGGCCTTCCCCGAGAAGACGGGCACGTTCACCAACACCGACCGGCGGGTGCAGCTCGGGCGCAAGGCGCTGGATATGCCGGGCGATGCCCGCCAGGACTGGGCCCTCATCCAGGCCATCGCCCGAGGCATCGGTATGGACTGGAACTACCAGAGCGTCGCCGAGGTCAACGAGGAGATGCGCCAGACCATGCCCTCGATCACGGGTATCACCTGGGAGCGCCTCCAGCGCGAGGACTCGGTGACCTATCCGTGTGCCTCGCTGGATGATCCGGGCCAGGGCATCGTCTTCCGCGAGAGCTTCCCCACGGCCAACGGCCTAGCGAAGTTCGTGCCGGCGCATCTGATCTCGGCCGACGAGACCCCGGACGACGAATACCCGTACGTGTTCATCACGGGGCGCCAGCTCGAGCATTGGCACACGGGCTCGATGACGCGGCGCGCGACCGTGCTCGACGCGCTCGAGCCCTACGCGGTGGTCAGCCTCCACCCCCTCGACATGCACGAGCTCGGGATCACCCAGGGCGATCCGGTCAAGATCAGCTCGCGCCGCGGCGAGGTCAACGCCTACGCCCGGGGCGACGACGGCATGCAGCGCGGCGAGGTGTATCTACCGTTCGCCTTCGAGGAGGCCGCGGCCAACCTGCTGACCAACGAGGCCATCGACCCGTACGGCAAGATCCCCGAGTTCAAGTACTGCGCCGTGCGCGTGAGCGTGGGCGAGACCGTCCCCGAGCGCCAGTACTGATCGCGTGTCGACGCGGACATGATCCCCGGCCGGGTGCAATACGCCCGGCCGGACCCGGATGACGCACGCCAAGACGCCAAGCGCGCCAAGATCGTGTGTTGTGGTGGCTTGCTGGAAGGTGGGAGTCGCTCTGGCCCGGCGGAGACGCTGCCCGAATGAGTCGGGGGTTAGCCAAAGCCACCCTGGAGCGGGGCGGCGCGTCCGACTCGCCCTCTCGGAATTGTGCTTCTACATAAACCCTTGGCGCTCTTGGCGCCTTGGCGAGTATTGACGGGCAATGAGCGCGACCGTGGCGCAAGCGGATCATCCCGTCGGTGATCTTGGGATCCGCCTGGCGGGGCGCGATCGAACCGCGCGGGCGTGCAGCGCTGTGCGTTATCCTGTCCCCATCCCAGCGGAACAGGCCGTCCCATGGCATCAGTCGTATCCCGATTCCCGCGCGGCGTCGACGCGCGCGTTTCCCCCGAAGGCCGGCTCGAGCTGCTGTCGCAGGACGAGGTCAATCGCCTGCGCGACGCCAGCGAGACGCGCATGTACGACCTGCTCTGGCGCTGTGCCTTCGCCGTGCTCAACTCGGGCGCCGAGATCGACGACAGCAAGCAGGTCCTCGAGCGCGCCAAGGGCTTCGATATCCGTGTGCTGCAGCGCGAGCGCGGTATCAAGCTCGAGCTCACCAACGCGCCGCCGGAGGCGTTCGTCGACGGCGACATGATCCGCGGGATCAAGGACCATTTGTTCGCCGTCCTGCGCGACGTCGTCTACGTCTCCACCGAGATCGAGGGCAGTGGCCGCTTCGATCTGTCCGAGCCGCGCGGCGTGACCAACGCGGTCTTCCATATCCTGCGCAATGCCCACATCCTGCACCCACAGATCTATCCGGATCTGGTCGTGTGTTGGGGCGGCCATGCGATCGGCCGGGCCGAGTACGACTACACCAAGCGTATCGGCTACGAGCTGGGGCTGCGCGAGCTCCAGATCTGCACCGGCTGTGGCCCCGGCGCCATGAAGGGACCGATGAAGGGGGCGACGATCGCCCACGCCAAGCAGCGTGTGGCGCCGGCGCGCTACATCGGCATCACCGAGCCCGGCATCATCGCCGCCGAGGCACCCAACCCGATCGTCAACGATCTGGTCATCCTGCCCGACATCGAGAAGCGCCTGGAGGCGTTCGTGCGTGCCGGCCACGGCTTCGTCGTCTTCCCGGGCGGGGTGGGCACCGCCGAGGAGATCCTGTATCTGCTCGGTATCCTGCTGCACCCGGACAACCGCGAGATGCCGTTCCCGCTGGTATTCACGGGCCCGCCCGAGAGCGCGCCCTACTTCGAGCACATCGACCGGTTCATCGGGGCGACGTTGGGCGAGGCCGCGCGCCAGTGCTACCAGATCGTCATCGATGACGCGACCGCCGTCGCCCGGGCGATGACCGAGGGGCTGGAGGAGGTCCGCCAGTACCGCAAGGCGCATCAGGATGCGTACTATTTCAACTGGCGCCTGCACATCGAGGGCGCGTTCCAGGAGCCGTTCGAGCCCACCCACGAGAATATGGCGGCGCTGGCACTGCACCGCGACCAGCCCACGCACCGCCTGGCGGCCAATCTACGCCGTGCCTTCTCCGGCATCGTCGCCGGCAACGTCAAGGACGCCGGCATCCGCGCGATCG
>CAYTWS010000324.1:0-2855 GCA_964442145.1 uncultured Ectothiorhodospiraceae bacterium
TGCTGGAGTCGCAGCAGAACATCTCGGTGGGCGACCGCGAGCGCCTGTTCGGCTACCTCGAGGGCGCGGCCAAGGTGATCCTGCCCGAGCCGCAGCCGCTTTTGACCGAGGAGCCGCGTATGCCGGGCCTCGACGGCGAGAAGATGTCGAAGTCGTACGAGAACACGATCTCGCTGCGCGCGGACTCGGATACGGTGCGCCAGCAGATCCGCACCATGCCGACCGACCCCGCCCGCGTCCGGCGCAAGGACCCGGGCAACCCCGAGAAGTGCCCCGTGTGGCCGCTGCACCAGGTCTATTCCGACGAGAGCACGCGCGAGTGGGTCTGGCACGGCTGCACCACCGCCGGGATCGGCTGCATCGAGTGCAAGCAGTGCGTCGTCGACGAGGTGCTGACCGAGCTCGAGCCCATGCGCGAGCGCGCCCGCGAGTACGCCGACGACCCGGGCCAGGTGCGCGCCATCCTCGCCGAGGGCGCCGAGGCCGCGCGCGACATGGCGCGCGATACCCTCGACGAGGTCCGCCGCGTGATGGGCTTGGTCCAGCGGTGACCGGGCGGCGATCGTGAGCGACGAGCGCGGCGAGCCCCCGCACGCGAGCCAGGCGGAGATGCCGTTCGCGCTGGTGCGCGGCGAGCCCCTGACGGAGCTGCCCTCGGACCTCTACATCCCGCCGGATGCCCTCGAGGTGATCCTGGAGGCGTTCGAGGGGCCGCTGGATCTGCTGCTGTATCTCATCCGGCGCCAGAACCTCGACATCCTGGATATCCCGATCGTCGACATCACGCGCCAGTACATGGACTACATCGCGCTGATGAGCGATCTGCGGCTGGAGCTGGCCGCCGAGTACCTGGTGATGGCCTCGGTGCTCGCCGAGATCAAATCCAAGATGCTGCTGCCGCGGCCGGCCGCCGATGACGAGGAGGAGGACCCGCGGGCCGAGCTGGCGCGGCGTCTCCAGGAGTACGAGCGCTATCGCCAGGCGGCCGAGGCGCTCGACACGTTTCCCCGCGTCGACCGCGACGTCTTCCCGGCGGCCGCGACCGCGCCGGTGCTCGAGCGGCGCCAGCCCGAGCCCCAGCTCGAGCTACGCGAGCTGTTGGCCGTCTTCGCCGATGTGGTGCGCCGTGCCGAGATGTTCTCGCACCACCACATCCAGCGCGAGCCGCTGTCGGTGCGCCAGCGTATGTCGGAGATGCTCGCCGATCTCGAGCCCGGCGCGTTCGCCGATTTCCGCCAGTTCTTCCGGCTCGAGGATGGGCGCCTGGGGGTGGTGGTCACACTGTTGGCCACGCTCGAGCTGTTGAAGGAGCATCTCATCGAGGTCATCCAGGCCGAGCCCTTCGGCCCGGTCTACCTGCAGGTCGCGGGGCAAGCGCAAGCGCCCGAAGGCGGTGATTTGCCCGAAACCGAGCCCGATTACAGCGGATAGGAGCCCCTGTTGGACGAACAACGGCTCAAGCTCATCCTGGAAGCGGCGCTGTTGGCGGCGGGACGCCCGCTGTCGCTGGCCGACATGGAGCACTTGTTCAGCGGCGATGCCGAGGCGCCGACACGCGATGCCATTCGCGCGGCGCTCGCCGGGCTCAGCGAGGACTGGGCGCAGCGCAGCCTGGCGCTGCAGGAGGTCGCCTCGGGCTACCGCGCCCAGGTGCGCAACGAGTTCGAGCCCTGGATCGCGCAGCTGTGGGAGGAGAAGCCGCCGAAATTCTCGCGCGCGCTGTTGGAGACGCTGGCGATCATCGCCTATCGCCAGCCCATCACCCGCTCCGAGATCGAGGAGATCCGGGGGGTGTCGGTGAGCACCCAGATCATCCGCAGCCTGACCGAGCGCCAGTGGGTGCGCGTCGTCGGTCATCGCGAGGCGCCGGGCCGGCCGGCGATGTACGGCACCACCCGCCAGTTCCTGGACCACTTCAATCTCAAGAGCCTCGATCAGCTGCCGCCGTTGAGCGAGATCCGCGAGATGGACGCGCGCAACGCCGAGCTCGCGCTCGAGGGGGAGCCGGCGTCGCCGGCATCGGGCGAAGGCACCCAGGCGACGGCCGCTAGCGCGAGCGAGGCCGAGAGCGAGCCCGCGGCCGCCGAGCAGGGCGAGCCCAGCCCGGGGAGCGAGCCGGGCGATGCGGACGGCGAGCAAAGGCGCACCGGCGAGGCATCGCCGGCGGCCGACGAGCGTGCATCGGACGAGGCCTCAACCGATACGGCCTCGACCGGGGCGGATGCCAACGCCGATCCGGACGACGCGGGGTCCAGCCGGACCGGTACCTGAGCCACGGCCTCAGTGAGGCGGCTGGCCGTAGCGCGGATCGCACCAGCAGCGCGGCAGGAGCTCGCCCGACGGGAAGAGCAGGCGCGCCTTGGCGAAGGCCTCGGGCTCGGGTGGCTCCTCGCCCTTGTGATAGCGGCCCATGACGCTGGGCCGATGCGGGTCGATGAGCTCGCGGGTGTCGAGCACCTCGACCAGGTCGCCCGTGACCGCCTCCTTCAAGTACATGGCGCAGCCGGCTCCGCAAGCACGCGGGCCCGCTCGCCGATCACGGCCTCGTCGGGCGCGAAGGCCGGGCCGTCGCGTAGGCGCCCCGCGTACGAGGCGTGGGCGGGCGATCCCTCGGGCCAGGTCCGCGCGAAGCGGGCCCACCATGCGCGCTGGTCGTAGACCAAGGGCACGGCCTCGAAGCGTAGGCCGCCGAAGGTCAGGGCCAGACAGGCGTCGTCGGCGGCGTGCTCGGCGCGGGCGATGCGCGTGGCCAGGCCGAAGCGCCGGCCTCGGAAGTTGGGCATGCCGCCCGAGCCGTTGTTGATCACGGCGACGCCGCCGAGCTCGCCCAGCCAGGGCAGGCAGGTGTGGCTGCA
>CAYTWS010000325.1:0-2846 GCA_964442145.1 uncultured Ectothiorhodospiraceae bacterium
CGTGCATGTCGACCAGCACCAGGCCATCGGCGTTCTCGGCGACGATGTAGACGTCCTGGATCTGGGCACGGGCGAAGCCGAGCGGCGGCATCTCCGACTCCGTCTGCGCGCCTGCCCCGGGCGGCTCCGCGGGGGCCGCGCCGCGCGGCGGCAGTCCGGCGTGCACCGCCGCATAGCCGGCTTGGGCGTCGGCGACCCCGAGCCCCATGGGGCGTTGGCGTGTGGGGGCGCCGCCGGGCGGGGCCGATACGTCGCTCGCCGAATCGGTGGTCGCCGACGTTGGCTGCCCCGGTGCCGGCTCGGGCGATGCGGCGGCCGCCGTCGGCGCAGCGAGTGCCTCCTGCAGCGTGGTGCGCAGGAACTCGTGCACCAGCCGGCTGTCGCGGAAGCGCACCTCGTTCTTGGTGGGGTGGACGTTGACGTCGACCTGGGCCGGGTCGACCGCGAGATACAGCGCGAAGGCCGGCTGGCGCCCGTGATGCAGCACGTCGGCGTACGCCTGGCGCACGGCGTGCGTGACGACGCGGTCGCGGATGGCGCGGCCGTTGACGAAGAACTCCTGTTGGTCGGCTTGGGCGCGCGACCAGGTGGGCAAGCCGATCCAGCCGGCCAGATGCAGCCCCGTGCCCGACTGCTCGATGCGCAGCGCGTGCTCGAGGAAGGCCTCGCCGAAGACGGCCGCCACGCGCTCGGCGCCCTCGCCCGAGCTCGACGCCGGCAGATGGGCCAAAGCGCGCCCGTTGTGGCGCAGGCGGAACTCGACACCGAAGTGGCCCAACGCCAGCCGGCGCACCATGCGCTCGACGTGGCCGAGCTCGGTACGCTCGGTGCGCAGGAAGCGCCGCCGGGCCGGCGTGTTGTGGAACAAATCGCGCACCTCGATCGTGGTGCCGCGCGGATGGGCGGCGGGGGCGGTGCTGCCGTCGGCCTCGAGGGCGGTGGCGTGCTCGGCGTCGGCGGTCGCCGAGACCACGCGCAGGCGTGCAACCGAGGCGATACTCGCCAATGCCTCGCCGCGGAAGCCCAGGCTGGCGACGTGCTCGAGATCGTCGAGCGAGCCGATCTTGCTGGTGGCATGGCGCGCCAGCGCCTGCGGGAGATCGCCCGGGGCCATGCCGGGGCCGTCGTCGCGCACCCGGATCAAGCGCGCACCGCCCTGCTCGACATCGATCTCGATACGGCCCGCGCCCGCATCGAGGCTGTTCTCGATGAGCTCTTTGACGACGGACGCGGGCCGCTCGACGACCTCGCCGGCGGCGATCTGGTTGACCAGATGCTCGGGCAGTGCATGGATAGCCATGCGCGCTATGGTAGTCGGTCATGCCCCCAGCGAGCGAGGGCGCACGCGCGCGTTTTTACTTGACGATGAGCTGGCGCTCGAACTCGGCGAAAGCGCGGCCGCCCTGCGGTGTCACACGGATGCACTCGCTGATCTCGACGCCCCAGTCATCCATCCAGATCCCCGGGATGATGTGCAGGCACACGTCTTCCTGGAGCTCGGTGTGGTCACTCGGGCGCAGGCTGATCGAGCCCTCGCCCCAGTCGGGGGGATAGTTCAGCCCCGTCGAGTAGCCGATCCGCGACTCCTTCTTGATGCCGTGGCGCTCGATGGTGCGGCGCCACACCCCCTCGACCTCGGCGGCCGTCGCCCCGGGCCGCGCCGCCTCCATCGCCGCCTCGAGCCCCTCGACGACGACCTTGGAGGTATCGGCGAGATGCTTCGGCGGCTCACCCAGATGGACCGTGCGCGCCATGGGGCAATGGTAGCGCCGGTAGCAGCCCGCTAGCTCGATGATCGTCGCCTCGCCCTGGTTGAACGGGCCGTCGTGCCAGGTCAGATGGGGCGTGTTGGTGCCCTCGCCCGACGGCAGCATGGGCACGATCGCGGTGTAGTCGCCGCCGAAGTCCTCGGTGCCGCTGATCTGGGCGTGGAACACGTCGGCGGCCGTATCGCACTGGCGCCGGCCCGGGGTCACGCCGTCGACCGCCGCAGCCATGGCGCGCTCGCAGATGGCGGCGGCGCGCTCCATGTAGGTGATCTCCGCGGGCGATTTGATCACCTTCACCCAGGGCACCAAGGTCTGCGCATCGACGAGCTCGGCCTTGGGCAGCGTGCGTTGGAGCGAGAGATAGCTGCGCGCGGGGAAGTAGAACGAGTCGAGCTCGACGCCGATGCGGCTTTGGCTGTGGCCGCGCTCTTCCAGGATCGAGCCGACGAACTCGAGCGGATGCTTGGTCGCCGAATGGACGTAGTCGTCGCTATAGGCGATGACGTGGTCGTCGGGCAGGAACGTCGTCTTGCGCGCGGCGGCCGCATCCATCCCCCGCCCGATCCACAAAGGATCGTTGTTGCGATCGGCCTCGACCAGCACGAGCTGATGGACATAGAACGACCAGCCATCGTAGCCGGTCAGATAGCACATATTGGCCGGATGGTTGCACAGCAGGGCATCGAGGCCTCGTTCCGCCATTTTGTCACGGGCCCGTTCGATGCGGCCGCGATATTCACTCTCTTCGAAGGCGAGCATAGTTAGGCTCCTATGGGTCTACGGCCCCGGATCGTCTGTCGGGCGCGAATTCGTAGCTGTCGCGGCTAGCGGTCACCGGCGGGCTGGCGCCGCCCGAAGTGCGCGCTCACTCGCTCAGGCGCACGCCCAAGCCAGCGGCCTCGCCGGCCTCGCGGGCGACGTTGGCGATCGCCGTGTCCTGCACACCGGTGCCCGTTAGATCGGCGATCGTGACCTGCTCGGCGTGCTCGCGCCCCGGATGCGTTTGGCTGACCAAGGCACCCAGCTCGGGCAGCGCCCGGTCGGCGGCGATGGTCCCCGCGGCCAGCGCGCTGCGCA
>CAYTWS010000326.1:0-2838 GCA_964442145.1 uncultured Ectothiorhodospiraceae bacterium
GACCAGAAATTATACCGGCTTCGCCTTCTTTTTGCGTGCAATATCCGGGCTAGGCGCCGTGCTCGGCGCCCGCGCCCGCGCCCGCGGGCGACGGAATCAGCCGCGGCCGAACGCAACTGCGTGCGAATGCGCGTGAAGGGCTATCGAGCGTAGGCCGGTCTTTGCCCCGTGGGCGCCCGTTGCGCACCCCATCGCAACGGGGCGGGGCGGCTGGCGAGGCTGGCTTAGGTTTGAGCCGCGGCGGCGCCCTCGCCGTAGGCGTTGCGCACGGCGTCGGCGATGCGCTCGGCCAGCACGTACAGTCGCGCCTCGTCGGGGCCCTCGACCATCACCCGGATCTTGGGCTCCGTGCCCGAGGCACGTAGCAGGACGCGGCCCGCCGCACCGAGCTCCTCCTCGACCCCTTCGACCGCCGCCCGTACGTCGCCATCGCTCATGGGATCGACGCGCTCGGCGAGCGGGACATTGACGAGGACTTGCGGATAGTAGGTCATGGCGGCGGCGAGATCGTCCAGTGAGCGCCCCGTCGCAACCATGCGCTGGAGGATCTGGAGCGCCGAGACGACACCGTCACCCGTAGTGGTCCGGTCGAGCGAGACGATGTGGCCGGAGGATTCACCGCCCAGCCACCAGCCGTGGGCGTGGAGCTGCTCGATGACGAAGCGGTCGCCGACCGCGGCACGGACGAACGGCACCCCCATATCGTCGAGCGCGCGCGCCAGCCCCAAGTTCGACATGTGCGTGCCGACCACGCCGCCGCCGAGGCCGCCGCACTCCTGGCGCGCCTGAGCCATGATGAGCAACAACGCATCGCCGTCGATCACCCGGCCGAAGCGGTCCGCCATGATCACCCGGTCGCCATCGCCGTCGAGCGCGATCCCGGCATCGGCGCCGGTCGCGACCACCTGCTCACACATCGCATCGGGCTCAGTCGAGCCGCATCCCGCATTGATATTGAGCCCGTCGGGTTCCGTCCCCATAGGGACGACCTCGGCCCCCAGCTCGCGGAACACGCGCGGCGCGACCCCGTAGGTCGCGCCGTGCGCCGCATCGACGACGAGCTTCATACCGGCGAGGTCGGTCCCGAAGGGAATCGAGCTCTTGCAGAACTCGATGTAGCGGCCCGCGGCATCGTCGATCCGCGCCGCCCGGCCGAGCTGCGACGAATCGACGATCCCCATGGGCTCGTCCAGCTTGGCCTCGATCTCGGCCTCGACCGAGTCCGCCAGCTTCATACCCGAGCCGCAGAAGAACTTCACGCCATTGTCCCAGTACGGATTGTGGGAGGCGCTGATTACGACACCGGCCGACTGGCGGAAGGTGCGCGTGAGATACGCGATCGCCGGCGTCGGCATGGGGCCCACCAGCCGCGTGCTCACACCGCCGGCGGCGAGGCCCGCCTCCAACGCGGACTCGAACATATAGCCGGACAGCCGCGTGTCCTTGCCGATGAGGACTTCGCGGCTGCCATGCGCTGCCAGCACACTGCCGGCCGCCCAGCCCAGCCGCAGCACGAACTCGGCGGTCATGGGCCATTCGCCGACCCGTCCGCGGATGCCATCGGTGCCGAAGTAGCGTCCACCCACCGCGCTATTCTCCCCTGATCGTCGCCCGTGTGACCGCGAGCGCGTCCCGCGTCGGTCCCGGGTCGTGTGTCCGGATAATCCGGGCGCCCCGCTCGGCCGCCATGACCGCCACCGCCAGGCTGCCGTAGAGGCGCTCGCCGGCCGGCTTGCCGCCCAGTAGGTCGCCGATGCTGCGCTTGCGCGAGAAACCGATGAGCAGCGGCTGTTGCAATCGCGCCACCAGCTTATGCAGATCGCGCAGCAGGGTCATGTTGTGCGCGGTGGTCTTGCCAAAGCCGAAACCGGGATCGACGACGACGCGCTCGGCGCTGATGCCGGCGCGCGTACATGCAGCGACGCGCTCGGAGAGGAAATCGCCCACCTCGCGCACGACGTCATCGTAGCGCGGCTCCGACTGCATCGTGCGCGGCTCGCCCTGCATGTGCATCACACACACGGGCACGTCGACGCTCGCCATCGCCTCCAGCGCCCCCGGGGCGCAAAGGGCGCGCACGTCGTTGACCATGGCCGCCCCCGCCGCCACGGCCTCGCTCATGATCTCGGGCTTGCTCGTATCGATGGAGATCGGCACGTCGAGCCGCGCCGCCAATGCCTCGACCACCGGCATCACGCGCCGGCGCTCCTCTTCCAGGGGCACGTCGTCGGCGCCGGGGCGGGTCGACTCGCCGCCGATGTCGATGATGTCGGCGCCCGCCTCACGATGGCGCTGCGCCTGGGCGACGGCGTCATCGGGATCCTAGTAGAAACCGCCATCGGAGAACGAGTCGGGGGTGACGTTGAGCACGCCCATGACGAGCGGCTCATTCGCGTGAAGGCGATCCATCAACCAGCTGTTCGGCGCCATTGTCTATGGGCTCTTGTCGTCGTGTCGGTGGCAGGGACCGGGGGGGAGGTGCGCACCGGGCGCTCACGCGCCCCGTGCACACCTCGCTGCCGGCCTGGAGGGCCGGGTCAGTGCTGGCCGGCGGGGCTCCCGACCACACCTTCGTCATGATCCGAGCCCTCTTGCTGGTCGGACGAGACCGAGTCGGACTCGTCCGACTGGCCCGACGGGGGCTCGTTGTCCTCGTCCCAATCCTTCGGCGGCGGTGGCTCTTGTCCATCCATGATGGCATCGATCTGGCGGCTGTCGATGGTCTCGTACTTCATCAACGCTTCCGCCATCTTGTGGAGCTTGTCCATGTTGTCGCGCAAGATGCGCTCGGCGCGCTCGTAGTTGCGGTCGATGAAGTGGCGGATCTCCTCGTCGATC
>CAYTWS010000327.1:0-2831 GCA_964442145.1 uncultured Ectothiorhodospiraceae bacterium
CGCGATCGACGCGTCGACCATGGTGAACTCGTCGCTGAGGAAGAACGGCCGCGCCTCGAAGACCTCGGCGGCGGCTTGCAGACTACGCCGTAGCGCTTTTTGTGCTCGCTTTCGCCGGGACGTGTCGTCGCTCTCCAGCTCCGGCAGCAAGCTATACCAGTCGGTCTCGACGCGGAACAGCGCCAGGCGCGTCTGTGCGCGCGAGACCGGATCGACCGGCATCATCGGCGGATGCGGGAAGCGTTCGTCCAGATACTCGATGATCACGCGCGAGTCGTAGAGCACGAGATCGCGGTCGACCAGCGTCGGCAACGTGTTGTACGGGTTGAGGGTGAGCAGATCGTCGGGCTTGTCGTCGGGATCGACCTGCTCGATCGTCGCCTCGATATCCTTCTCGGCCAAAACGATGCGCGCCCGGTGGCTATACACCGAGCGCGGGGCCGAGTAGAGCTTCATCACGCTCTGATGCGGTAGCGACATGAGGCGATCCGGTTGGGGGCAGCCAAGTCGGGACCGCCGCAAAGGGCGATCCCAAGCGCTAGTGCACGTCCTTCCAGTACTCGCGCTTCAACAGATAGGCGGTGCCCGTGAATATCACGAGGAAGAACAGGACCCAGCCGCCGATCTCGGTGCGGTCGAGCCGCGCCGGCTCGCCCAGATACACCATGAAGTTGACGATATCGTTGACGGCTCGGTCGTACTCTTGGGCCGACATCTTGCCCTGTGTCACGGACTCGAAGCCGACGATGTGCTTGTCGCCGCCCTCGCCTTCGTAGACGGGCTTGTGGAATCCTTGGAGCGGCCACAGCACGTGCGGCATCGCCGTGCCCTTGAGAACGGCATTGTTGACCCCCGTCGGCGACGAAGGCTCGAGGTAGAAGCTCTGCAGGAAATTGTAGACGTAGTCCGCGCCCTGGGAGCGCGCCCGTAGCGTCAGATCGGGCGGGGCCTTGCCGAACACTTGTTCGCCATATTCGGTCGACATGGCGTTGGTCATGAGCGTGCCGACCCGGTCCCGCTTGCCCTCGGCGTTGGTGGTCCAGATCAGGTTTTGCTCAACCATGTCCTCGGGGATCCCTAGATCCTCGGAGACGTGCATCCACCGATGGTATTGAGCCTGGTGGCATCCCATGCAGTAGTTGGCGAACAGCTTGGCCCCGCGCTGGAGTGAGGCCTTGTCGTCCATATTGATCCTGGGCTGTTGCCAATACGGGGCCTGGCCGCCCCCGCCGGCAGCATGGGCCAGCGCCGGACAGGCAACCACGAGCACGAGTGCGATGCGCTTGATCATCAGTCAGTCACCCTTTCCGGGACCGGCTTGGTCTTTTCGAACTTGCTCACCAGGTACAGCCCCAAGAAGAAGCCGAAGTACACCACGGTGAACACGCGCGCCAACAATTCGTACAAGTCCGTGACCGGCTGCGTGCCCAAATACCCGAGCACAACCAGCGAGACGACGAAAGCCGCGAGCAGCAGCTTGTGCCAGATCGAGCGATAGCGGGTCGAGCGTACGCGGCTACGATCGATCCACGGGAGGAAAAACAGCAGCACGATCGATAACCCCATCGCGAGCACCCCCGGGAAGGCAGTCCCTCCGATCGAGGGCACCGAGCGCAAGATCGAGTAGAACGGCGTGAAGTACCATACCGGGGCGATGTGCTCGGGCGTCTGTAGCGGATCCGCTTCCTTGAAGTTGGGATGCTCCAGGAAGAGCCCGCCCATCTCCGGTGCGTAGAACACGATCAGGAAGAACACGATGAAAAACACCCCTACCCCGAACAAATCCTTGACGGTGTAGTAGGGATGGAACGGGATACCGTCTTTGGGGATGCCACGCTCGTCCTTGTTCTTCTTGATGTCGACACCGTCCGGGTTGTTCGAGCCGACCTCGTGTAGCGCGAGGATGTGGGCGGCGACCAGCAGCAGCAGCACCAGCGGGACCGCGACCACGTGCAGCGCGAAGAACCGGTTGAGCGTCGCCCCGGAGATCACGTAGTCGCCGCGGATCCACTGCGCCAGGTCGGGGCCGATCCAAGGGATCGTGGAGAACAGCGAGATGATGACCTGCGCGCCCCAGTAGGACATCTGGCCCCAGGGCAGCAGATAGCCCATGAAGGCCTCGGCCATCAGGGCCACGAAGATCAGCATGCCGACGACCCACAGCAGCTCCCGTGGCTTCTGGTACGAGCCGTACAGTAGCGCGCGGAACATGTGCAGATAGACGACGACGAAGAACATCGACGCGCCGGTCGAGTGCATGTAGCGGATGAGCCAGCCCCAGTCGACATCGCGCATGATGAACTCGACCGACGCGAAGGCACGCTCGGCCGAGGGCTGATAGTGCATCGTCAGGAAGATGCCGGTGACGATCTGGAGCACCAGCACCAATATGGCGAGCGAACCGAAGTAGTACCAGAAGTTGAAGTTCTTCGGTGCGTAGTACTCGGAGACGTGCTCCCGCCACATCTTGGTCAGCGGGAAGCGCTCGTCGACCCAGGTCAGCAGCTTGCTCATCGCTGTCTACCCTCTGTTGTCCGTGCCGATGACGAGCACGCCCTCGTCGGTGAACATGTGCGGTGGCACCGGCATGTTCTTCGGGGCGGGCTGGCCCGCGTAGACACGCCCCGAAATATCGTAGCTCGAGCCGTGACAGGGGCAGAAGAAGCCGCCCGGCCAGTCCTCGCCCAGATCGGATGCGCCGACCTCGGGACGATACGACGGCGAGCAGCCCAAGTGGGTGCAGATGCCGATCATCACGAGCGTGTCCTTGCGCTCTTCGCGCGCCCGATACTTGTTCTCGCAATAAGGGGGCTGCTCAGAGCTCTTCGAGT
>CAYTWS010000328.1:0-2817 GCA_964442145.1 uncultured Ectothiorhodospiraceae bacterium
CCGGCAGCTGTTCGATGTGCAGCGCCGAGACGATGTCGCGCTTGAGCTTCTCGGTGACCGGCGGGCGGCGGTGCTCGACAGGGGCCGCCGGTTCCTCGCGAGCCGCGTCAGGCAGATCGAGTCCGAGCTGGCTCATGCCGCCGCGACCTCCCGCTCGTGCTGGAAGTTGGCCTCGACCAGCGCCTGCGCCCACTGCGGCGGCACGGAATTGCCGCAGAGGCGCACCTGCGCCGTCTTGGTCAGGCGCCGGCCCTCCGGGCCGGTGTCGATGACGTAGCTGTCGGGGAAACCGTTGGCGCGGAACAGCTCGCGCGGGGCGAGCATGCGCATGCCGATGTCGGTGAGGACGTACGTTGCCCCGTCGATGTTCACCGTCACCAGCTGTAGGCGATCGCGGCCTGTGGTTGTAGGACACGGCTGACACAGTTGTCGGCCGGTGGTCCCACTGCCGCTGCCGTAGTACGGCGCGAGGAATGCGGCGACGCTGGCCGCATGGTTGCCCCGGGCGCAGATGGTGGGCGCGGGCTCGTCGGCGCGCCGGTGGCGCTGGTCCGAGCCGTGCTGATTCAGTAGGTGGCCGGCGACCAACCGCTGCGTGCAGCCCTTGCCGACGATCGTCGAGATCGGCTCGGTCATGCGATGGCCAACGACGCCCGTGTTCGCCTGCTCCATGAACGCCGCGCATAGCCGCGCGCCGTTGGCCGTGGCGGTGACGGTGGGCATCGGCTCGAGTGCGGAGCGGGCTCGCGGGTCCTGGCCCGGACGCTCGCCGTGGCGCGGGGTGAAGTAAGGCGTCGCCAGCGCGTGCTGGACACCCCCAGAAGACACCGTGCCTAACGGTTCCCCAAGGTCGTATTCGCGACGGCCGCCACTATCGCCGTGCGCCACCGAGACCACGAACGGATCCGGATCGTCGAGCACGAACCGCTGCACCCCGCGCGCAATCCGCCGCATCGTCGCCTCGGCGAGGGGCTTGCGCCGACCGAAGATCGACGGGCACGGGACCGACCAGTCGATGCACTCGGCGGCCGTTCGCCACGGGCGACGCCGCCCCTGGCGCACCAGGGCATTGTCCGGGGCGCCGTGGCTGGCCTCCGGCCACTGGATGGGCCGGCCGTCGCGCCGGGCGACGACGAACAGGCGCCGGCGGATCGTGGGGGCGCCGTAGTCGCAGGCGCGCAGGATGCGGTGCTCGACGCGGTAGCCGAGGCGCTCGAGCTGGGCGAGCCAGCGGCGGAAGGTCTCTCCCTTGCGCGCCTTGTCGGGGCGGTTGTCCTTGTCCAGCGGCCCCCAGTCGGCGAATTCCTCGACGTTCTCGAGCGAGATCACCCGCGGGCGGACCCGGCGCGCCCAGCGGGTGACGACCCACGCCAAGCCGCGGATCCGCTTGCGCGCTGGCTTGCCGCCGCGCGCCTTCGAGTGGTGCGTGCAGTCGGGCGAGGCCCATAGCAGGCCCACGGGCTGGCGGCCGGTGGCCTCATCCGGGTCGACCTCGTAGACGCTCTCGCAGTAATGCCACGTTCGCGGGTGGTTCGCCTGGTGCATGGCGATCGCCTCGGGGTCGTGATTGACCGCCACGTCGGGGGCGCGGCCCATACCCCACTCGATACCGAGCGACGCCCCACCACCGCCGGCGAATAGGTCGACGACGATCTCGTGGCCGAGGTCCAACTCCTGCTGCATTACGACGCCTCCGCGGTCACCGCCCCGCCCTGCTCAGCCTCCTCGAAGTCGAACAGCGTCGGCGTGGCGAGCTCGAGCTCGCGGGCCTTGAGGTTGTCGATGCCGTCCATCGTGTAGTCGGTGTTGAGCTCGACGCCGTAACCCTGGCGGCCGAGGCCGATCGCGCAGTACGGCACCGTCATGAGCCCCGCGAACGGGTCGAGCACCAGCTCGCGCTCGTTGGAGTAGCGCCGGATCAGGCGATCGACGATGTCGAACGGCAGCGGGCAGATGTGCTGCTGCAGGCCTCGGCGCGACTGCTCGCCGTTGAGCGTCCGCATCCGAGCGATGTCGTGCCACACGTCCGGGTGCCACGATCCAGGCGCAAGCGCCATGAACGTCGAGGGAAGCGCCCCGCGGGCATCCAGAGCCTCGCCCAGGCGCACGTGGTGCTCGTAGTCGTAGACGCCGGCGAGCGTCTGCTCGGAGAACAGGCGCGCGAGCGTGTCGGGCGGGTAGCCGGCCATCTCCTCGGGCGTGAGGTGGCGATCGCCGCTCGAGCGCCAGAACGCGTGGGCGTCGACCTGCCAACGCGAACGGCTGTATTCGCCCTTGTCCTTGCGCACCGGCTCGTCGGCATAGCCGCGGGTCCGGTCGGTCTGTGGCTTGCGCACCAGCACGACGTACTCGGGGCTGCCGACGCCCATCTTCGTGCCGTCCTTGCACTGCTCGGACCAGCCGAGGCGGTAGGTCTGATTATTCTCGCGCACGACGTCGGTGACGACCGTGATCAGCCCCATGTAGTCGAATCCGTGGCGCTGGTAGTGAAAGATCGCCTCGGCGTGGAACGGCGAGACCGTGGGCGCGCCCTTGCCCGTGACGTTGCCGAACAGGATCCGGTCTTTGACGTGGATGCAGGCCATGCGCCCCGGCTTGAGCACCCGCAGCAGTTCGGGCGTGAGGTAATCCATCTGCGCCCAAAAGTGCGGGTTGTCATCGGTGTGGCCGAAGTCGTTGTAGCTGGGCGTGTACTCGTAGTGGTTCGAGAACGGGATCGAGGTCACGACCGGATCGACGCTCTCGTCGGCCAGGTGCGCCATTTCCTCGACGCAATCGTTGTTGACGGCCGTCCACCCCTCACCCGACACCTCCAGG
>CAYTWS010000329.1:0-1122 GCA_964442145.1 uncultured Ectothiorhodospiraceae bacterium
GCGGTATCGGCGTGCGCAACTACAACGACGTCAAGCCGGGCGATCAGATCGAGGTCTTCGAGCGCACCGAAGTGGCGCGGACGGTCTGAGGCAACCGTTGGGCGCCGCCATGAGCCGCGACTATCCCCGCCGCTACCGCGTGGCCGACCAGCTCCAGCGCGAGCTGGGCGGCCTCGTGCGCCGGGTCAAGGACCCGCGCGTGACCGGCCTGGTGACGATCTCGGGCGTCGACGTCAGCCCCGATCTGGGCCACGCCAAGGTCTTCGTGACGGTCATGGAGTGTGCCGCGCCCGAGGAGGCGGTCGCCGGGCTCAACCACGCGGCCGGCTTCCTCCGGACCCAGCTGGGCCGACGCCTGCGCCTGCGCGGCGTGCCCGAGCTGGTCTTCCACTACGATGCCACCCTGGATCGCGCGGAGCGCCTCGAGGAGCTGCTGCGCCAAGCCCGAGAGCAAGACGAACAGCCCTGACGCGCGTGCTCCGTGCCCGCGGAGCCGCCCCTGAGACGCATACGGAGAAACGACGCGGTGGCGAGGCGCAACCGACGCGGACGACCGGTTCACGGCGTATTGCTGCTGGACAAACCGGCGGGCATGACCTCCAACGACGCGCTGCAGAGGGTCAAGCGCCTCTTCCGCGCGCAAAAGGCAGGCCATACCGGCAGCCTCGACCCCATGGCGACCGGCCTGCTGCCGGTATGCCTGGGCGAGGCCACCAAGGTCTCGGCGTTCCTGCTCGACGCCGACAAACGCTATCGCTTCACGGTGCGCCTCGGCGAGCGCACCGACAGCGGCGATGCCGACGGCCAGGTGCTGGCCACGCGCGCGGTCGAGGGCGTCGACCGCGCCACACTCGAGCGTGCCGTCGCCGCATTCCAGGGCGAGATCGAGCAGATCCCGCCGATGCACTCGGCGGTCAAGCAGGGCGGCAAGCCGCTCTATGAGTACGCCCACCGGGGCGAGTCGGTCGAGCGCCAGGCGCGCGCGACCACGATCCACCACATCGCCGTCGCCGGCTTCGACGGCCGCGACGTCACCCTCGAGGTGCACTGTGCCAAGGGTACGTACGTGCGCACGCTCGCCGACGATCTCGGCGAGATGCTGGGCTGCGGCGGCCACATCGT
>CAYTWS010000329.1:1222-2806 GCA_964442145.1 uncultured Ectothiorhodospiraceae bacterium
TCGGGCCTAAGCGCCTGATGAATCGGTGAAAACACCATGGCGGCGCTTGCTTGGCGGGCGCCGGCTGTTACAATGTAGGGCTTTACAAGCGTGGGTTGGGAGAGAAAGCACGATGTCCTGTCTGAGTGCCGAACAGAAGGCGAAGATCGTCGCGGAGCATCAGCGTGACGAGAACGATACCGGGTCCCCCGAGGTGCAGGTGGCCCTGCTGTCCGCGCGGATCACGCATCTGACCGAGCACTTCGACACGCACAAGCACGATCACCACTCCCGCCGCGGTCTGTTGAAGATGGTCAGCCAGCGCCGCAGCCTGCTCGACTATCTCAAGCGCAAGGATCGCCAGCGCTACCAGGATCTCATCAAGAAGCTCGGCATCCGCCGCTGATCCGCGACCGGGAGTAGCATCCGTGACACAGCATTCCAAGACATTCCAGTTCGGCGAGCACACCGTCCGGCTGGAGACGGGGCGGATCGCGCGCCAGGCGACGGCCGCGGTCTGGGTCGAGATGTCGGACACGGTGGTGCTGGTCACCGCCGTCGGCCGCCGCGAGGCCGACCCCGGCCGCCCCTTCTTCCCGCTGACGATCAACTACCAGGAACGCACCTACGCCGCCGGTAAGGTACCGGGTGGCTTCTTCAAGCGGGAGGGCCGACCCTCGGAGAAGGAGACCCTGACCTCCCGCCTGATCGATCGCCCCATCCGCCCGCTCTTCCCCGACGGTTTCAAGAACGAGGTCCAAGTCATCGCCACGGTGATGTCGGTCAATCCCGAGGTGGATCCCGACGTGCCCGCGATGATCGGCGCCTCGGCGGCGCTGACGCTGTCGGGCATGCCGTTCCAGGGGCCGATCGGCTGCGCCCGCGTGGGCTATCGCAACGGCGAGTTCGTGCTCAACCCGACCCGCACCGAGCTCGAGGACTCGTCGCTGGATCTCGTGGTCGCCGGAACCGACCAGGCCGTGCTCATGGTCGAGTCCGAGGCCAGCATGCTCTCCGAGCAGACCATGCTCGATGCGGTCATGTTCGGCCACGAGCAGATGCAGAGCACGATCCAGGCGATCAACGAGCTCAACGCCGAGGCGGGCGCGCCGCGCTGGGACTGGCAGCCGCCCGAGGCCGACCAGAGCCTGGCGCAGAGGGTCGCCGACTACTGCCGCGACGATCTGGCCAAGGCCTACCGCGTCGCCGACAAGCTCGAGCGCCAGGAGGCCGTGTCCAACCTGCGTAGCCAGGTCGTCGAGCAGTTCGCCACCGAGGACACGGGCTGGAGCGAGGACGACGTCAAGGGCGCCTTCGGCGATCTCGAGAAGAAGCTGGTGCGCGAGCGCGTGATCGCCGACGAGCCGCGTATCGACGGCCGCGGCAACCGCGACATCCGCCCCGTGACCGTGGAGACGGGCGTGCTGCCGCGCACCCACGGCTCGGCCGTGTTCACCCGCGGCGAGACCCAGGCCGTCGTGGTGACCACGCTGGGCACGGGCCGCGACGCCCAGATGATCGATGCGCTCGAGGGCGGCTACCGCGAGCCCTTCATGCTCCACTACAACTTCCCGCCGTACTGCGTCGGCGAGACCGGCTTCATGG
>CAYTWS010000330.1:0-2806 GCA_964442145.1 uncultured Ectothiorhodospiraceae bacterium
TCACCGTCGTCGACCGCATGGAGAAGTACAAGGCGAAGAACTTCATCGACACCGTCGTCCGGCGCGGAGGCGAGGCCGTCGCTTCCTGGGTGTATACGGGCTTGTCCGCGCTCGGCCTCGGGGTCGCCGGCACCGCCGCGACCGCGGTCCCGATGGCGCTCGCCTGGGCGGCGGTGGGCTACTGGTTGGGATTGGGCCACAACGAGCGCGCCCAACGGCGCGAGGAGATAGCCGATGACGCAGCGACATCGCCGACCCCGCCCTGAGGGCGGGGTCACCCGCCGCCGATTCCTCCAGGTCACGGCCCTGGGCACGGCCGGGCTGGGGGTGCCGGCGCCGGTCTGGGCCGCTGGGCCGGAGGGGCTCAAACGACGTGCGATTCCCGCCTCCGGGCAAAAAATCCCCGTGATCGGGCTCGGGACGGCGCGCACCTTCAATATCGACGTCGGCGACGCCGACACCATGGCGGCGCTCGAGGGCGTGATGCGCGCGTTCTACGACGGCGGCGGCCGGCTGGTCGACTCGTCGCCCATGTACGGCAGCGCCGAGACGGTCGTCGGCCGCCTCGCCGAGCGTCTCGAGATCGCCGACGAGCTGTTCATGGCGACCAAGGTCTGGACACGCGGGCGCGACGACGGCATCGAGCAGATGGAGCAGTCACGCGAGCGTATGGGCGGCGGCCGCCTCGATCTGATCCAGGTGCACAACCTGGTCGATTTGCGCACCCAGCTCGAGACCTTGAAGCGCTGGCGCGACGAGGGCCGGGTGCGCTACATCGGGGTGACCCATTACACGACCGGCTACCACGACGACCTGGCGAAAATCGTCGAGCGCGAGCCCATCGATTTCGTCCAGCTCAACTACAACATCGGCGCGCGCAACGCGGAAAAGCGCCTGCTGCCCGCGGCCGCCGACAACGGTGTGGCCACTCTGATCAACGAGCCGTTCGAGTCGGGCCGGCTGTTCGGGCGGGTCGACGGCCGGTCCGTGCCCGAATGGGCGCGCGCCGAGCTCGGGATCGAGACGTGGGCGCAGTTCTTCCTCAAGTTCATCGTGGGGCATCCCGCTGTGACTTGCGCCATACCCGCGACCAGCGATCCGCAGCATTCCGCGGACAACATCGGCGCCGCGCATGGGCCGCTGCCGGATACCGAGCAGCGCGAGCGCATGGCACGGGCGTTGTAACGCCGGGGTTGGCCGGCTGGGCTTGATTGCCGGTTATTGCTCGGGGCGGTGGAGCCGTTCGCGGCGCGTTGCCCTTCGCGGCTGTCGAGATCGGGCGTGGGTCCCGTCGAGCAAGAACCGGCCTACGGCGTCTGATGGCGAGTGCCGGTTATTGCTTGGGGCGGTGGTTGCCGTAGTGGCGCGCTGGCGTGCGCGGCTGTCGAGATCGGGCGTGGTCCGTATCGAGCAAGAACCGGCCTACGGCCCCATCGACAATGGGGGAGTGCGAGCGTAGGCCGGTTTTGGTCGATTGGGCGCCCGTTCGGCCCGAGACGAGGGCGCGCCGGCGGTTGGGGCCGCTGCGTTTCCAATGGCCCAAGCAACAACCGGCGGCGGGCCCGCCGCCCTGGTGACGCCTATGGCATGATGATCGACTGCCTTGGTCACCCCCCTTGCTCGTATGGCGCTCATCAATCTCCAGAATGTCGACGTCAGCGTGGGCGGCCCGCGGCCGCTGATCGAGGACGTCGATCTCGCCATCGAGGCCGACGAGCGCGTCTGCGTGGTCGGGCGCAACGGCACGGGCAAATCCACGCTGTTGCGCCTGCTCGCCGGCGAGGTCGAGCCCGACGACGGCCGCGTGCGCTTCCAGCGTGGTATCCGGGTGGCCAAGCTCACCCAGGAGGTCCCCGCCGGCACGCGTGGCAGTGTCTTCGACGTCGTCGCCCACGCGGTCGGCGACATGGGCGATCTGCTCGCCGAGTTCCACCGCTTGAGCCAGGACGCGGTGACCGAGGCCGACGTCGAGGCCATGGGGCGTGTCCAGGCCCGCCTCGACGCCGAGGGCGGCTGGGACGTCGAGCGCCGCGTCGGCGAGGTCATCACGCGCCTCGGCCTCGACGAGACGGCCGACTTCGCCCAGCTGTCGGGCGGCATGAAACGCCGCGTGCTGCTCGCCCAGGCCCTGGCGACCGCGCCCGATGTGCTGCTGCTCGACGAGCCCACCAACCACCTCGACATCGACAACATCCGCTGGCTCGAGGGCTTCCTCAAGGAGTTCACGGGCTCGGTCGTGTTCGTCACGCACGACCGCAGTTTCCTGCGCGCGCTGGCCACGCGCATCGTCGAGATCGACCGCGGCATGGTCACGAGCTGGCCGGGCGACTACGACAACTACCTGCGCCGGCGCGAGGAGCGCCTCAACGCCGAGGCCCAGGAGCAAAAGCGCTTCGACAAGAAGCTCGCCCAGGAGGAGGCCTGGATCCGCCAGGGGGTCAAGGCGCGGCGCAAGCGCAACATGGGCCGGGTGCGCCAGCTCCAGGAGCTGCGGCGCCAGCGCGCCCAGCGCCGCGAGCACACGGGCAAGGTGCGCATGGAGGCCTCGGAGGCGCGCGGCTCGGGCAAGCGCGTGGTCGAGGCCGAGGACGTCTCGGTCGCCTTCGATGGCCGGCCCATCGTGCGGGACTTCTCCACGACCATCCTGCGCGGCGACCGCGTCGGCATCATCGGGCCCAACGGCTCGGGCAAGACGACCCTGATCCGGCTGCTATTGGGCGAGCTCGCCCCCGACAGCGGCACGATCCATACGGGCACCAATCTGCAGGTCGCCTACTTCGATCAACAGCGCGCGCAGCTCGACGAG
>CAYTWS010000331.1:0-2804 GCA_964442145.1 uncultured Ectothiorhodospiraceae bacterium
CGAGCAGCACGTCGACGACGTGCGCGGCGCCGAAGCGCTGGCCCGTGCGATAGACGGCCGACAACAGCTTGCGCGCGGCCTCGGTGGCGTCGTGCGTGGGCGGCGGTGTGCGGCAGTTGTCGCAGGCGCCGCAATCGCCGGGATGGTGCTCGCCGAAATAGGCCAGCAACGCCCGGCGCCGGCAGCCGGCGCCCTCGCAGAAGCCGAGCAACGCCTCCAAGCGCTCGCGCTCGCTGCGCTTGTGCTGCTCATCGGCCTCGGAGGCGCTGATGAGCTGGCGCACGTGGTAGATGTCGGCGAGCCCGTAGAGCAGCCAAGCGTCGGCGGGGTCGCCGTCGCGGCCGGCGCGCCCGGTCTCCTGATAGTAGGCCTCCATGTTCTTGGGCAGATCCAGATGGGCGACGAAGCGTACGTCGGGCTTGTCGATGCCCATGCCGAACGCGATCGTGGCGACGACGACGCAGCCGTCCTCATGGACGAAGCGCCGCTGATGGGCGTCGCGCGTGGCGCGGTCGAGGCCGGCGTGGTAAGGCAGGGCGGTGACGCCGCGCTCGCTCAGCCAGGCCGCGACCTGGTCCACGCGCCGGCGCGTCATGCAGTAGACGATGCCGGCGTCGCCGGGATGCTCGTCACGGATGAAGCGCAGCAGCTGCTGCTTGGGGCGCTCCTTGAGGCCCACCCGGTAGCGGATGTTGGGCCGATCGAAGCTGGCGACGAAGGTGCGCGTACCGTCGGCGAACAGGCGCTCGCCGATCTCGGTGCGGGTCTTGGCGTCGGCCGTCGCGGTCAGCCCGAGCCGGGGCACCGCGGGATAGCGAGTAGCCAGCACCTCGAGCTGGCGGTACTCGGGGCGAAAATCGTGGCCCCATTGCGAGACGCAGTGGGCCTCGTCGATGGCGAACAGGGCCAGGCGGATGCCATCGAGGCGGGTGAGCATACGGTCACCGAGCAGCCGCTCGGGCGCCATGTAGACGAGATCGAGCTCGCCGCGCCCCAGGGCGTGCTCGGTGGCACGCCGGTCCCCGTCCGCCAGGCCGGCGTGCAGGCACGCCGCTTGTACGCCCTGGCGGCGTAGTGTGGCCACTTGGTCCTCCATCAACGCCACCAGCGGCGACACCACGACCGCCGTACCTGCGCGCAACAGGGCGGGGATTTGATAGCAAAGCGATTTGCCGCCGCCGGTGGGCATCAGCACGAGGGCGTTGCCGCCGCCGGTGACGGTGTCGATGACGTCCCGTTGCTGGCCGCGGAAGCCGTCGTAGCCGAAAACGCGCTGGAGCACGGCTCGGGCGTCGCCGTCGTGGTCTGCGGTTGCCGGCCGGCTCATGGTCGAACGGGGGTCCTGTATTGGCGGCGCGATTGCGCCGACAGGGTAATCGAGTCAGGCGGCGGGGCAAGGGGCGCCGCGGCACGGAAAAAGGCGGTGGCACTCGGGATCGAGTCCCGAGTGGCCGCCAGAGGGAGGGGTTTTGCCATCTCGCCGCGACTGTCCGGCGCGACTGATTGCATTCTGCCCCCGCCGGGATGAAGGCGTCCTTGTGCCGGCGTTACCGCTGGTTCATCCACCGGGGGCGCGGTCACAGGGACGGATGGTCGAGTAACCGCGGCAAAAGCGGCTCCAGGATGCGCTGGGTGGCGCCCCAGATCAGCAGCTCACCGCTCTTTAGGCAGGCGACCTCGATGGCGCGGCCCTGGCCCACGGGCGTGATCCATTCGCGGCTGCGCGCCCGTGGGGCGGCAAGGGTGGCCACGCGGGGCTCGTGGACGGCCGCGACCTCCGCCGGCTCCGGTCGCCACGCCGACGGGCGCTCGATGCGCGCCAGATACGGATGGATGCGGTAGCCGGTCGTCAGGGTCTCCACCACGGGCAGCGCCTCGATCACGCGGATCGCCTCGAGGTCGACGCCGAGCTCCTCGCGCGTCTCGCGCACGGCCGTCGCCGCCATGTCGGCGTCGGCGGGCTCCGCGCGACCCCCGGGCAAGGCGATCTGGCCGCCGTGCGGCCCGTGCGCGCAGCGCCGGATCACCACGAGCCGCAGATCGCCTCGCTCATCGCGATAGACGGGTACCAGGACGGCTGCTTGGGTCACCACGCCGACGTGTCCATGGGGTGGCCGATGTGGAGCGGTTTCGGGTGCGTGCAGCGGGCGCTCATGGCCTCGGCTGCACCAGGTCCACGCCGCGCAAGCGGCTCAGTGTGGCGACCACCTCGGCCACCCGGGGCGCGGCCAGGTCGCCGTCGGGGCGTTGCGTGATGGCCCCCCAGCCGCCCGCCAGCGCCTCGGCGGCCCAACCGGGGGGGTCGGTCAGGTCGCCGCGCTCATTCGCCATGCGCCCGAGCAGCAAGCCGATGGCGCGGACTTGCGAGGCGTCGGCGATTTGCTCGACCGCGCGCAAATCGATGTCGCCGCCGCCGAAGACGAGGGTGTCCATCCCGCGCGCCTGGATCTTGCGCTTGCCCTTATGCGTGGTCGGATCGAGCGAGCGCGGGTCGAGGCGCCGCGGGGCGGGGTGTGCCAGCGCCCCGGCGTGCTCCTCGCGGCGGCCGGTGCGGTGGCTCGCCGCGATCGCGTGGGCCTCGCGCGTGACGTCGTGGGGCTGATACGCGTGCATCTCGACGACGCTGTCGGCGCAGTCGAAGTAGTCGCCCGAGCCGCCCATCACGAGCACGGTCGAGACGCCTAGCTCGTCGCGCAGTTGGCGGATGCGGTCGACGAACGGGGTGATGGGCTCGTGGTCCTTGGCGACGAGCGCCTGCATGCGCTCGTCGCGGATCATGAAGTTCGTCGCCGAGGTGTCCTCGT
>CAYTWS010000332.1:0-2802 GCA_964442145.1 uncultured Ectothiorhodospiraceae bacterium
GGGTATCTGCGCACCAGCCGGGCACGGGCCAAGGTGCGCGCCTGGTTCAACCAGCAGGACCATGCCCAGCACGTCGCCGACGGGCGCGACCTGCTCGAGCGCGCGCTCAAGCGCCTCAACGCGCGCGAGATCGGCCTCGAGCGCCTCACGCGCCAGCTCGGCTTCGATTCCATCGAGGCGGTCTATGCCGCGCTCGGGCGCAACGAGCTCTCGTCGCACCGCATCGCCCAAGCCGTCCAGGCGCTCACGCGCTCGCAGGAGTCCGCACCGGCGACGGCACCGCGCGGCCGGGCACCGGTGACCGAGCCCGGTGGCGAGAGCGTCTGCGTCAGCGGCGTGGGGGATTTGCTCACGCGCATGGCGGCGTGCTGCCAGCCGGTGCCGGGTGACCCCGTCATCGGCTACATCACGCGGGGCCGGGGCGTGACCGTCCACCGCCAGGACTGCCCGAACGTGCTCAAGATGGGCGAGGCCGAGCGTGACCGGCTCATCGACGTCGACTGGGGCGGCGAGGATGCCCAGCCGCGCTGGAGCGTCGATCTCACCGTCGACGCGTTCGATCGGCCCGGACTGCTGCGCGATGTGACCACGGTGCTCGTCGAGGACGGCGTGCATGTGACGCGCGCCGAGACCCACGAGACGGATGAGCCACCGCTGATCCGCCTGGGCCTGACGGTGCGCATCAGCGACCTCGCGCAGCTCAACCGGGCGCTACAGCGCCTCACGCAGCTCAACAACGTCGTCGACGCGGTGCGCGCGCGATGACCGAGCACCGTCCCGTCGCCGAGGACCATCGTCCGGAGGCCGTGCGCCGGCGGCTCGCCAGCGGACGCGGCCATGACTACCTGGCCGACGGCGTCCTCGGGGGTATCGACGGCTGCGTGACCACATTCGCTGTGGTCGCGGGGGCGACGGGCGGCGCGCTGTCGCCTCTCGTGGTCATTATTCTGGGATTCGCCAATCTGGTCGCCGACGGCTTCTCCATGGCCGTGAGCAACTACCACGGCACGCGTAGCGAGCGCGATCGGGTCGAGCGCATGCGTCGCACCGAGGAGGAGCACATCGCCGAGGTCCCGGAGGGCGAGCGCGAGGAGATTCGCCAGATCTTCGCGCAGAAGGGCTTCGAGGGCGACACGCTCGAGCGCGTGGTCGACACGATCACGGCCAACCGGCGCCTCTGGGTCGACACCATGCTCACCGAGGAGCACGGGCTGCAGCTCGAAGGCCCGGATCCCATTCGCGCCGGCGCGACCACGTTCCTCGCTTTCCTGGGCGTCGGGCTGATCCCGTTGGCACCGTACTTGGTGCCCGGTTTGGCGCCACCGACGATGTTCACGGTGAGCTGCATCGCGACCGCGTGTGCGTTCGCCGCGGTCGGCTGGTTCAAGGGCCACCGCCTCGATCAGCCGCGGCTTCGCGCGGGCTGGGAAACACTGTGGACGGGCGGGGCGGCCGCGGTCCTTGCCTACGCCGTCGGCTGGGGGTTGCGCAGCGCCTTCGGCACGGCCTGAGCGCCGTCCGAGCACTTCGGGTACAATCGCGCGACATGGCGGGTAATTCCTTCGGCCAACTCTTCCGCGTGACGAGCTTCGGCGAGAGCCACGGCCCCGCCTTGGGGGCGGTCGTCGACGGTTGCCCTCCCGGGCTCGCGCTCACCGAGGCCGACCTGCAACGCGACCTCGACCGGCGCCGCCCGGGCCAGAGCCGCTACACCACGCAGCGCCGCGAGCCCGATGCCGTGCGCATCCTCTCGGGCGTGTTCGACGGCGAGACCACGGGCACCCCCATCGGGCTGCTCATCGAGAACACCGACCAGAAGTCCAAGGACTACAGCGAGATCGCGCGCACGTTCCGCCCGGGCCACGCCGACTACACCTATCAGCAAAAGTATGGCGTGCGCGACTACCGCGGCGGCGGGCGCTCGTCGGCGCGCGAGACCGCGCTGCGTGTCGCCGCGGGCGCCATCGCGCGCAAGTGGCTGCACGAGCGCTTCGGCGTGCGCATCCGCGGCCATCTGGTCCAGCTCGGCACGATCGCCCTCGATGAGGGCCGCTTCGACTGGGACGCGGTCGAGTCGAACCCGTTCTTCTGGCCCAACCCGGACCAGGTGCCCGAGCTCGAGTCGTTCATGCATCGCCTGCGCAAATCGGGCGATTCCGCCGGCGCCAAGATCGTGGTGCGCGCCGAAGGGCTGCCGCCCGGGTGGGGCGAGCCCGTCTTCGACCGGCTCGACGCCGATCTGGCCAAGGCCTTGATGAGCATCAACGCGGTCAAGGGCGTCGAGATCGGGGCCGGATTCGATGCGGTCGCACAGCCGGGCACCGAGCACCGCGACGAGCTCACGCCCGATGGCTTCGCCTCGAACAACGCGGGCGGAACGCTGGGCGGCATCTCGACGGGCCAGGACGTCGTCGCCTCGATCGCGCTCAAGCCCACCTCGAGCCTGCACACGCCCGGCAACAGCATCGATCTCGAGGGCGAGGCCGTCGAGATGCGCACCAAGGGCCGCCACGATCCCTGCGTCGGTATTCGGGCGACGCCGATCGCCGAGGCCATGATGGCGCTCACCCTCATCGACCACGCGCTCCGCCACCGGGCCCAGAACGCCGACGTCGACTCGCCCACGCCGGTGATCCCCGCCCAAACCGATCACGAATAAGCCCGTGGCCTCGGCGGAACCGGCCCCAGCCGCGGCCCTTCCGTACTGGCGCCTATCGGGCTTCTATCTGTTCTTCTTCGCCACGCTCGGCGCGCTGCTGCCGTACTGGAGCGTCTACCTGCGCTCGCTGGGCTTCGGCGCGA
>CAYTWS010000333.1:0-2790 GCA_964442145.1 uncultured Ectothiorhodospiraceae bacterium
GAACGTCTTCGACGCCACGATGAACAGCGTGCGCGCCGGATCGACCTGGGCGAGCACGCGCTCACGCTCGCTCGGGTCGACGTTGGTCACGAAATGCACCCGCGGCGCCGTCCCACCGGCCGGCGCGAGCGCCTCACACGCGAGTCGCGGCCCGAGATCGGAGCCGCCGATGCCGATGTTGACGACGTCCTCGAACGAGCCGCCGTCGGCCGCCCGGAGCTCGCCCGAGGAGACGGCCTCGACCAGCCACGCCATCCGGCGGCGGGCCGCGGCGACGGCGTCGCCGACGCGCTCGCCAGCGATGGTCACGTCGCCGAGCTCCGGTGTGCGCAGCGCGCCATGCAGCGCGGGCCGCAGCTCGGTGTGGTTGATGGCCTCGCCCGCGAGCATGCGATCGCGCCAGCCGGCGACGTCCTGGGCCTCGGCCAGCTCGAGCAGGCGCGTGAGCACCGTCGGCGTGAGATGGGTCTTGGCCGCGTCGAGCGTGACCCCGCCCGACGACAGCGTATACCGGGAGGCGCGCTCGGGCTCGGCCGCGAACAGCTCGGTCAGCGTAATATCGGCGTGGGCCCGGTGGGCCTCGGCGACCGCCTGCCATGCCGGGGATTGGGTCAAACGGGTCATCGGCTGGCCTCGTCACCGGCGACATTGTCGATCAAGCGAGCCCCGCCCAGATGGGCCGCCGCCAGGACGCGCAACGCGTCGGCGCGATCGCCCGGGGTGGGCTCGCGCAGGTCCGCCGCGCGGCGCACGGCGACATAGGACGGGCTGAAGCCGACCGAGGCCAGCTCCGCGCGCGCGTCCGCCTCCAAGCGCGGGAAGTTGCGCTCGCCCGCGAGCAAGCGCTCGCTCAACGCGCGCAACGCGGCATACAGCGTCGGCGCGGCGGCGCGCTCGGCCTCGCTCAAATACCCATTGCGCGACGACAGCGCCAGCCCGTCGGCCTCGCGCACCGTGGGCACGGCCACCACGTCGACGCCGAAATCGAGATCGGCGGCCATACGCCGGATGAGCAACAGCTGCTGATAGTCCTTCTCACCGAAGACGGCACAGTCGGGCTCGGCCGCGTTGAACAGCTTGGCGACCACGGTCGCCACACCGGCGAAATGCCCGGGGCGATCGGCGCCGCAGAGGACCTCCTCGAGCTCGGGCACGTGCAGGCGCACGGTGTTGTCGATCCCGCGTGGATACAGCGTCTCGGCGTCGGGCGCATACACCGCGTCGGCGCCATAGGCGGCCAGGCGCTCGCGGTCGCGCTCGAGCGCGCGCGGGTAGGCAGCAAAGTCCTCGTTCGGCCCGAATTGCAGCGGATTGACGAACACACTGACGACCAAACGATCGGCGCATTGGCGCGCCGTTTCCACCAAGGCCAGATGGCCGGCGTGCAGGTCCCCCATCGTGGGCACCAGCGCCACCGACTCGCCGGCCGCTCGCCACGCGCGCACACGCGCGCGCAGCTCCGACGGTCGGTCGACCACGGCGGGGAGCACCTCAGGCCGCACCGGACTCGGGTGCCGGATAGCGCCGCGCGCGCACGGCCTCGACGTAGGCCGCGAGTGCGCCGCGCAGACTGCCCGTATCGGCGAGGAAATCGCGCGCGAACGCCGGCGGATCGGCGGTCGCCCCCAGGGCGTCGTAGAGCACCAGGATCTGGCCGTCGCAGCCCGCCCCCGAGCCGATGCCGATCACGGGCACCTCGAGATTGCCCGCGATCTCGCGCGCGAGCGAGGGCACCACGCACTCCAGCAGCACGACGTCGGCGCCGGCGGCCTCCAGTGCCAGTGCGTCCTCGAGCATCGCGCGCGCGGCCGCCTCATCGCCGCCCTGGCGCCGATACGCGCCCACCTTGTGCACCGATTGCGGCTGCACCCCGATGTGGGCGCACACGGGGATGCCGCACTCGGCGAGGCGCCCGACGGTGGCACTCTGGCCCTTGCCCCCCTCGAGCTTGACCATCTGCGCGCCCGCCTCCTTGACCAAGCGCGTGGCGCTGGCGAGCGCGGCCTCGGGATCGGGAAAGCTCATGAAGGGCAGATCGACCACGAGCAACGCGCGCGTGAGGCCGCGCCGCACCGCGCGGGCGTGATAGACCATGTCGTCGACGGTCACGGGCAAGGTGGTATCAAAGCCCTGGACGACCATCCCCAGCGTGTCCCCCACGAGCACCCAATCGACGCCGGCCGCGTCGACCAGCGCCGCCTGGGTCGCATCGTAGGCGGTGAGTGCGGCGATCGGCTGGCCGTCGCGCTTGCGCGCTTGCAGCGTCGCCGTGCTCACGGCTTGGCTCGGTGGGCTATACGTGCTCATCGTCGTCCCGGCCGTGCTGGGCGTCGCGCGATTGTAACCCCGCCCGTTTGCGCCAAGACAGCCACGCCAGCCGCGCGCCCGTCATCCGGCGAGCGGCGCCGGGTTGAAGAAATGGCGCCCGGAGTGCGTGCGCCGTATCTGGCGCACCAAGGCCTCGAAGTCGGCATCGTTCTCGGCGAAATTGATATCGCTGGCGTTGACGATGAGCAACGGGGACGCCTCGTAGTCGTGGAAGAACCGGGTGTAGGCGTCGACCAACCGCTGTAGGTACTGCGGGTCCATGCCGCGCTCGTACGCGATGCCGCGCTTGTCGATGCGCTCGCGCAACACCTTCACCGGCGCCTGGAGATAGACCACCAAATCGGGCTGGGGCGGTCGAAACACCAGGTGATCGTAGACTTGCTCGTAGAGCGCGAGCTCGTCGGCATCGAGATTGATCTCGGCGAACAGGCGATCCTTGTCCATGAGGAAGTCGGCGACCCA
>CAYTWS010000334.1:0-2775 GCA_964442145.1 uncultured Ectothiorhodospiraceae bacterium
AGCCGACGAGGTTGCTGTCGATGTAGGCGTGCGGGTTCTCGAGGCTGTAGCGCACCCCGGCCTGGGCGGCCAGATGGATCACGCGGTCGAAGCGGTGGCCCGCGAAGAGCTCGGCGACCGCCGCGCGATCCTGCAAAGAGATGCGGGCCTCGGTGAAGCCCGGCCGGGCCGTGAGATGGGCCAAGCGGTCCTCTTTGAGCTGGACGTCGTAGTAGGCATTGACCTCGTCGAGGCCGACGACCTCGTCGCCGCGGTCGAGCAGGCGTGCGGCGACGTAGTTGCCGATGAAACCGGCCGTGCCGGTCACGAGGATACGCATGGGCTAGAGGCTCCTTCGGCGCAGGCGACGCGGTCGGTGAGGCGTTAGTGTACGTGCTGGCCAGGCCCCGGGCGAAGAGCCTCGCTTGCTCGTTACATCCACGATGGTGGTTGCCATCGGCGTCGAAGCGGTCGCCCAACAGGCGCCGGTGTGGGAAGCGCGCCGCAGTGCCGGGTGATGGACAGCCCCTCAGGAGCCACGCTGATGAGGTGCCCGCAACACAAGGCGTCCTTACCCATTAGCGGCGGAGCGCACCGCCAGCGGCTCGATGCGCTCCGCTTGCTCGGGCGGGAGCGGCGGTCCCTTATTCGCCACCCGATTGGCCGCTGCCCTGGCCTTGGCCACTCGATTGACCGCCGCCTTGCCCCTGTTGGGACTGCTGGATCATTTTCTGCAGCTCGCTCGAGTTTTGCTGGAGGCGCTTCATGCTCCAGCGCATGGCGCTGCGCTCGATCGCGGGGATGGTCTCGAGCGTCTTCTGGCCGACATCGGTGCTATAGAAAGCGGTCAGCTCTTCGAGCTCGGACTGGGTGAACCGCTTGGCGTATTCACGCTGCATGTGATCGGCCAGCTCGCCTTGATCCGTGTATTGCTCGACGAACTGCTTGACGGTCTCGGGGTTTTGCCGCAGCTGGGGCATCGACTGGATCAGCGTGCGCGTCATCCCCTGGCGGATACGCTCGTGCATCTGGCCCTGATAGCGCTGGTCGACGAGCTCGCCGGCCGCCTTCATCGTCGCCTCATCGGGTCCGTCGCTCGATGATTCCTCGGCAACGGCGGTCGTCGCGGCGGCCGAGAGCGCGAGGCCGGCCACGGTGATTCGCAATAGCGTATGCATCGGATGCTCCACTCACTGTCAAGAAAAAACGGGAGGGTAGCCGATTATCCGGTCAGGGTCACGCCTGCCCTGCCGCGGTGGCGATGGGCGCTTGCGCATCCGCCCCGCGCGGCGGTCTCGGCGCCGCTGTCGTCGTCCGACCGCGACCGCACAAGCGAGGGCCGAGCCGGCCATGCCTCGCCTCCCGGCGGTACACCTTTTGCATCAATTCTTCCGCTACGCTTCAACGCGTCCACTTGCATCCGTTGTGCCGTTCGACCCGGGCCCCGCCCGGGCCCCACAGCACCGACAAGCGCGGTATCGATGTCCCTGACCAACCCCATCTCGCCCCCCTGCGTTCGCCAACTGGCCGCGGTCGTGGTGGTTTGCTCCGTCTCTACCGGAGCGGCAAGCGCCCAGGAGACGTCAGCACCGAGCGTGACATTCGACGGTTATGCAACGCTCGGGGCGGTGTATGCGAACGAGGACGAGGCCGATTTCGTAGCCGACGTTTTCGCGCCCGACGGCGCGGGCTACTCCAGGCGCTGGAGCCCCGAGGTCGACAGCCGGCTCGGTTTGCAGGTCACCGCGGACGTCACCGCGCGGCTTGCGGCGATCGGGCAAGTCATCGTCGAGCAGCGCTACGACGAGACCTACGAGCCCGCGATCGAGTGGGCCAATCTGCGCTATGACGTGACCGATAGTGTGCGCGCACGCGTGGGGCGTATGATCCAGCCGTCGCTCATGGTCTCCGAGCACCGCCAAGTGGGCTATGCCCAGCCCTGGATCCGCCCGCCGCAAGAGGTCTATCGCCTCATCCCCGTCACCAACATCGACGCCGCCAGTATCCGGCATCGCACGCGGTTCGGTGGCTTCACCAACAGGCTGCGCGCCACCTACGGGCAAAGCGAAGAGAAATTGATCGATGGACGCGAGACCGAGGCCCGGGACTCGTTGATCGTTACGGATACGCTCGAGTCGGGCTCGACGACGCTTTTCGCGTCCTATAGCACGTTTCGCCTGCGCATCGATGCGATCAACGATTTCTTCGATCAGTACCGCCAGCTCGGGTCCGACGGCCACGCCGTCGCCGAGCGCTACGACGTCGACGGCGAGCGCTTCCATATGCTGGGTCTGGGCGCGCGTTACGACGACGGTGATTGGTTCGCCCTGGGGGAATGGACGCAATCGGAGAGCGATACCTTCATCGGCGACACCCGCGGGTGATATGTCACGGCAGGCTACCGCATCGGCTCGGTCACCCCCTACGTCACCCTGGCCCGCGCCGAAGTCCTCAGCGCGACCTCGGATCCGGGCGCGAGCAGCGCCCCGCGGGCGCTCAATGCCCACCTCAACGCGCTCCTCTCCGGCGGGGCGCAGCAAAAAAGCGTGTCGATCGGGGCACGCTGGGATTTCATGCGCCAGGTCGCCCTGAAAGCGCAGTTGCAGCATATGGATTTGGATGAGGGATCGTCGGGGGTGTTGATCAACGAACAGCCCGGCTTCGATCGCGGCGGCAACGTTACACTCTTCAGCGTCGCAGTCGACGTTGTCTTTTGAGGTCTCGAAATTGGCTGGCCGAGTCCGCCTGGCCCTGGGCGCACTCGTCCTGGTGGTGTGTAGCGCTGCCGCCAAGGCG
>CAYTWS010000335.1:0-2740 GCA_964442145.1 uncultured Ectothiorhodospiraceae bacterium
CAGGAGGCCTACGAGGTCCTCAAGGATCCGGAGAAGCGCGCGGCCTACGACCAGATCGGCCAGGGTGGCCCGCAAGGCTTCGCTGGCGAGCCACCGCCGGGGTGGGAGCGCGACTTCAACTTCACGGGCGGCGGTTTCACCGGGGGCGACGATGCCGCCTTCTCGGAGTTCTTCGAGTCGTTGTTCGGTCGCGGCTTCCGCGGTGGCCGCGGATCCGGTGCGGGCGTCGGCGGGTTTGGCGGCCCCGGGGGCTTCACCGACTTCGGCGGGGTCCACGGCCGCGGCCAGGACCACTTCGCACGCGTGGAGATCACGCTCGAGGAGGCCTACCAGGGCGGCCAGCACCCGGTGACGCTGCAGTCGCCGTCGGTCGACGCCCGCGGCGGTGTGAAGGGCCAGCAGCGCACCCTCAACGTGCGCATCCCGGCCGGCGTGACCGAGGGCCAGCAGATCCGCCTGTCGGGCCAAGGCGGCCAGGGTGTCGGCGAGGGCGGCAGCGGCGATCTCTATCTCGAGGTCCACATCAAGCCGCATCCACTGTTCCGTCACGAGGGCCGCGATATCTATCTGGACGTGCCGTTGGCCCCGTGGGAGGCTGTCTTGGGCACCAAGATCACGGTGCCCACACTCGGCGGCGAGGTGGAGACCAAGATCCCCACGGGCGCGCGCTCGGGCCAGCGCCTGCGCCTCAAGGGGCGCGGCCTGCCGGGATCGCCGCCGGGCGACGAGTACCTGCAGCTCCAGATCGTCGCGCCCAAGCCGCGCACCGATGACGAGCGCAAGCTCTATGAGCAGATGCGCGACCAGATGGACTTCGACCCGCGGGCACACCTGCGCAGGAGGGCGGCATGACGCAATACGACGACCCCATCGAGGCCGAGCCGCTGGAGCCGGACACGCCGGTGTCGCTGGCCGAGCTCTGCCGCGTGTTCGACGTCCATGCCGACTACGTCATCGAGCTCGTCGAGGTGGGCGTGGTCGAGCCGTTCGGCGGCGGCCGGCCCTCGGACTGGCGCTTCCCCGCGCACGCGATCGTGCGCATGCGCCGGGCCCTGCGCCTGGGCCACGATCTGTCGGTCGAGCCCCAGGGCGCGGCGCTGGCGCTGGATCTCATCGAGGAGGTCGAGCGCCTGCGCGCCCGCCTGCGCGCGATCGAGTCGGGGTATTGAGGCACCTCGCTTTTGGGACCACGCAAAGACGCGAAGGGCGCGAAGAAATCGTCCTCACGCAAAGCCGCTAAGGGCGCAAAGTGTGGTTAATGGTTCCGATGCCATAGGGCGGCTCAATCAGCCCACGCGTTTAGCCTAGGGCAATGTCAATCCAAGGAGTCTAACTGCCACCTCTAGAGCGGCTCATCGACTATCCATTACCGTTTTATCTCTTATTTTCTTTGCGCACTTGGCGCCTTTGCGTGAGCACAACAGCGAGGTGGTTGCTACGGCACTACCGGCACCAGTAGGCACGGTGCGCTAGCCGGCCGGCTCGAGGTTGTCGAAGACGGGCGGCACCTGCTCGGACCAGTGGCCCTTCTCGCGCACGGCCGCGCCGGTGAGGCAGAAGCCGCGCAGGCGCTGCTCGCCGTCGTAGAGCAGGCTCCGGGTGCCGCCTTCGACGGCCTCCTCCGACCACTGGCCCGGCTGCGTGCCCGGCGGCGCGTAGTGCTGCACGGGGCAGCTCGGGGTCTTGGCGATGACGGGCATCACGGGATACTCGACGCGGGTGGGCTCGCCCGCCAGCGTCTGGCCCAGCGCGCGGGCGCAGTGGTTGATCGGCATGACGAACGGCAGGACGACGCCGGCGACCTCGGCGCAGTCGCCCAGGGCGTAGATGCCGGGCGCCGAGGTCGCCAGATACCGATCCGTGACGATCCCGCGCCGCGTCGACAGCCCCGCCTGCTGCGCGAGTGCGGTGCGCGGACGCAGCCCGATCGCGCGCACGACCACATCCGCCGCGTGGGTCCCGCTTTCGCCGTCGCGCACGAGGTAGCCGCTGCCGTCGCGCTCGACCGCTCGCGCCGTGCGATTCGCGAAGAAGCCGATGCCCTGGCCGATCAATGCATCGCGTAGATGCGTGCCCGCCAGCGGCGGCAGCATCGTGCCCATGGGGTAGTCGCAGGGCTCGATCACGGACACCGCAAAGCCGGCCTTGCGCCAGTCGTGGGCGAACTCGCAGCCGATCAGTCCGCCGCCGATGAGCACGACGCGTTCGGCGTCGGCGAGCGCCTCGCGCACGCGGGCATAGCTGGTGAGATCGTTGACCGCGAAGACGTCGTCGTCGGCGTCGCCGGCCAGCCCCGGGTCGGCTTGATCGGCGCCGATGCCGAGCACGACCGCCTGGGCATCGATGACGCTGCCGTCGTCGAGCATGATGCGGCGGTCGTCCGCGTCGAGTGCAGTCATCCGTGTGTGGGTACGGATGTCCGCATCGAGCTGCTCGGCCATCTCGGCCGCGCTCGCCATCGCCAGATCGGCCGGCGCCTTCGAGCGCGCGAACGCGTTCGACAGCATGGGCTTGGAGTAGCTGGTGCCGTCATCGGCGGTGACGATGACCAACGGTGTTTCGGTATCGTGCTTGCGAAACTCGCGCGCGGCCGTATAACCGGCGAGGCCAGAGCCGAGGATGACGACGGGGTTCATGCGGTCTCCCAGAAATTGAATGCGTTACAGGAGGTGTAGGGCAAATAAAAGAGGGTCTGTTGAATTTCGAGTGGGTCACGCTACGGCATGCGGATTGATCCGCC
>CAYTWS010000336.1:0-2740 GCA_964442145.1 uncultured Ectothiorhodospiraceae bacterium
CGAAGTTGTGGGGATCGTACGTGCTCGCCCGCGAGTCGCTGCCGCGGCTGCGCCCCGGTGCCTCGATCACGCTGTTCTCCGGGGTGCTCAGCCGGCGCCCGAGCGTGAGCTGCTCCGGGATGAGCGCGGTCAACGCCGCGGTCGAGGGCTTGACGCGAGCGATCGCGCTGGAGCTCGGCCCCGAGGTGCGGGTCAACTGTTGCTCGCCGGGGATGGTGCGCACCGAGGCGTACCACGCCATGCCGGCGGACCAACGGGAGGCCTTGTTCCGCGCTACGGGGAGTTCGCTGCCCGTGGGCCGCGTCGGCGAGGCCCCCGAGATCGCCGATGCCGTGCTGTTCCTGATGGAGAACCCCTATATGACGGGCCAGATCCCCGGTGGAACCGCCTAACCCCCGACTGCGGGTCTCGACCGGACCGTGCTGGTCCAGTCGGGTTGGTCGGGGCGGCCGTGCACCACCGGCTCCAACGGCGATGATCTCCAGAGGATGCGCGACGGTTTCGGCCGCCGGCCGCCTTCACCAGGGGACGCGGTGCTCCACCGCCGGTTTACCTCCGTGGTCGGGTTCAGGCGCGCGGGTGGTGGCGGCGGCGCGGCATTCCGGCGGGCGGGCAGTCTCGATGGCCGCGCGTAGAGCGGCGATGGCTGGGTCATCGGCCCGGTCCGTGCGATGGACCAACCCCAGCTCAATGGACCAGGGCGGATCGAGCAGCTCGAGGCGTCCGTCGTGCGCCCCTTCGCGCGCATAGCGCTCCTCGAGCAGGGCCAAGCCCATGCCGGCGCGCACCAGCGCCCGTGCCGACTCCTCGCCGTCGGTCCACGTGACCACGTTCGCCTCGGCTCCGTGCTGCCCGAGGATCGTGGCCATGACGTGGCGGAACGGGCAGCCCTCCACCCCGGGCCAGATCCAGGGCAGGGCCGCGCGCTCGCGCGCATCGTCCGGCAGGCGCTCGAGCGCGGTTCCGCCCGGCACGACCACGCGCAGGGTGCATGAATCCAGCGGAAGCCGCGTCAACGCCGGATCCGTGACGGGCCCGTAGACGTAGCCCGCGTCCAATCGCCCGGTACTGACGTCCTCGGCGATGCGTTCGCTCATGCTCGATACGAGCTGAATCACCAGGGGTGGCTCCCCCCGCGCCGCGGCCGCGATCACGTCGCCGGTATCGAGATGCTCGGGCGGGGCGTTCAAGCCGAGCCGCAGGGTGCGGCTCCGATCGCCCTTGAGCTGCGCCGCCGTGTCGGTGAGCTCACGCGCTGCCGCGAGGGAGCGCCGGGCGCTCGGCAGCAGGCGCTGGCCTTCGCTCGTCAGCGCCATGCCCCTGAGCTCCCGGTCGAACAGGCGCAGCCCGAGGCGTTCCTCGAGCTGGTGGACGTGGGAGCTCACCGCCGACGGGGTCGTATGCCGCCGGTGCGCCGCCCGTGTCACATTGCCTTCGTCGGCGACGAGCACGAACGAGCGCAGCTGATTGAAGTTGAGGTTCACGCCTTCCCCCTTCGCGAACGCAGCGATCGCCCATCGGCGATGGTCGGCAAATGCGACGCCGCCGACAATACCGAAGTGTCGGGCGAGCCGGGGAGACGGAGTCGATGACGAATGGGCAAAGCCGCGTTCGCAGGATACGAATGGTGTGGGCGGGGTTGCGCGCTCGCGCGCGCCGCAGAGCCCGGCTGCGCTATGAGCTCGCCGTGCTCTACGACCGCGTCTTTCGCGACGCCGGCGTCAGGCGAGAGGAGTTGGTACGGGAGGCCCTGCGACCCTTCTGGGAGCAAGAGGGGGACTAGCCTGCGCGTCAGCGTCGCCCCGATGCCGACTCGGGTGGACGAACGGTAGGCCGCCCGAATCGCCGCTACCGGTCCCGGCGTCGTTCGCTCACATGAAAAGCAACACCGCGGCCATCGCACGCACATAGGCCGCGCCTCGGTTCTCCACCACCGTTCCGCCGCGGCATCGCGCCGTGTCGGGCGTTATGGGTCGAGCTCAGCGCCAGTCGTTGATGCCGACGAATAAGCCGTAGCCGATGATGAGGGCAGCGAGCCCGATGACGATCTCCATGCTAGGGTCTATCCGCTTGGCTCGTTGGGCGTAGCGACTAGCAACTAGCCGCGGGTTGGGGCTTGGCCTCGAACGCGACAGCGGCCTCGTCCGGAGAGGCATCGTGGCGCCACATCCATTTGGCCATGTCGGTCTCGTCGTAGGCATCGCGCTTGGGATAGGCGACGCCGCTGTTGCGCAGGGCGGCTCGCGCTTCGGCCACGCTTTGGTAGTCGTGCAGCGTTGTCTCGGTCATGGCGCGCCTCCTGGAGTGGACCGCTAGACCAGAGTGGACCGGTTCGGGGCCGCCGAGTCTGTCCTGTAGCCCACATAGCGGGCACGCAAGACGACACGCCCTTACGCCGGGAGGGGTGGGACCGCCCGCGGACCGCGCCCTGCGGCGCACCACCGCGGTTCATTGCCCAGACCAGGCGGGCGCGATGACCAGGCCGCCGAGGACGAGCACGGGCGACGTCGGGGCCGAGCCGCCGGGGCCCAGCGCCCGCAGGGCCATCCCGATAGCGGCGGCACCGATGAGGCCGGCGACTCCCGGGTCGGGGCCGAACGACGCGCAGACGCTCGCCACGAGCGTGCGGCGATCAACGAGCGCATTGCCGCCGTAGACAAGCGCTTCGAGCGGCTCGTCCACCTGGCAACCGACAAGCCGGCATGCGATCGCGTGTTCGCCGATGGCGCGCCATTCGGTG
>CAYTWS010000337.1:0-2738 GCA_964442145.1 uncultured Ectothiorhodospiraceae bacterium
GCGACGCGGCCGCATCCGCCGACGTAGGCCCGTCTCGGCGCCCGCCGAGGCGGGCGCACCGCTCACCGGCGGCACGCGGCGACCTCACCCCGCCCGCATCGCCTCCGCGCTTACGCGCTCCGGCGACGCGGGCCTACCGGTGGCGCGCGGCGACGTCGGCGACCCGGCCGCATCCGCCGAGGTAGGCCCGCCTTGGCGTCAGCCAAGGCGGGCGTCGCGCTGGCGCAAGCCCGAACCATCATCGGTTCCCCAGTGGTTCGGCGAGGCCGGTCTCAATCGCGCCACGCGTAAATGCCGGGGGCGTTGCGATACCAGCCGCGATAGTCCATACCGTAGCCGAAGACGTAGCGATCGGGCACCTCGAGCCCGAAGAAGTCGGCCCGAACGTGCGGATCGCCGCGGTCGTGGCGCTTGACCACGAGCACCGCGATCAACACCTCGACCGCCCCGGCGTCGAGCAGATGGCGCCGCACCGCCGCCAGCGAGTGCCCCTCATCGAGGATATCGTCGAGCAAGAGCACGCGGCGGCCCGCGACCGCATTGCGCGGCCCGAAGCGCCAATCGAGGGTGCCCCCCTCCGTGGTATCGCGATAGCGGGTGATATCGACCGCGTCGAGCTGGAGGGCCGCGTCGATGTGCGGCAGCAACTGGCCCGCCGGCACGATCCCCCCTTGCAACAAGCAGACCGCGAGCCAGTCGGCGCCGGCGAGCCGCCGCGTCAGGGTCGCCCCCATCGCCGCGATGGCCTCGTCCACGGCCGCGCGCGAGTACAGGCATTCCGCCTCGCGCAGCTCGGACCAGCTCATCGTACGTCCTGGCCGGGCTCACCGCGGGCGGCCGTGCCATCGCCCTCGCCCCCGGCGCCGGTGACGGGCGCGCCACCGGGCATGGAGGCGACGTGGAGCGTGGTCGTGGGATAGGCGATCTCGGCGCCGTGCTGGCGCACGATGCCGGCGGCGGCGAGCATGACGTCCTCCTTGAGTGCATGGAACGCGACCCAGCGCTTCTCGGTGACCAGGCAGTAGATCATGATCTCCAGCGACGAGGCGCCGAACGACACCAGATTGACGATCAACGGCTGCTCATCGTCGACGTCCTCGCGTGCCGCCAGCATCGCCCGGATGTCGCGCACGATGGCGTCGACGACGGTGACGTCCTGGTAACGCACACCCAGCGTCTCGTAGATACGCCGGTGCGACATGCGTGAGGGGTTCTCGACCAACACGGTCGCGAACACGGAGTTCGGGATGTAGAGCGGGCGCATGTCGAACGTGCGGACCCGGGCCAAGCGCCAGCCGATCGCCTCGACCGTGCCCTCGATCTCGCGCTCGGGCGAGCGGATCCAATCGCCGACGGCGAAGGGCCGATCCATGTGCACGATGACCCCGCCGAAGAGATTGGCCAGCAGGTCGCGCGCGGCGAAGCCGACCGCGAGGCCGCCGACACCGCCGAAAGCGACGACACCGGAGATCGAGAAGCCCAGCGATTGCACCGCCACCAGCACGCCCGCGACCACGACCACGGCGCGCAAGAGCTTGCCCAGGGCATCGATGGTGGTGCGGTCCGGGCCGCTCCCGGCCCCCGAGGTGACGTACTGGCGGATCAAGCCCTCCTCGATCCCCCGCGCCAGGCGCACGCCGAACCATATCCCGGCGGCGACGATGCCCAGCGTACGCAGCTCACCGGCGACATCGGCGACCGCCCAATCCACGCGCGCGCCCGCGATCTCGAGCGTGAGCATCAGCGCGAGCACCCAGATCAGGAGGCTGACGGGGCTGCCGAGCGCGGCGACGATCACGTCGTCCCAGACCGAGCTCGTACGCTCTGCGTGGCGCTTTAGGCGCCCGACGATCGCGCGCTGGACGATATCGACCAGCAGGGCGGCGATGAGCAGGCCGACGACGGTGACCAGCCAGCGCTCGTCGCCGGCCCAATCGACCAGCCAGTTCCAACCTTCGGGTAGCCTCATACCGCCCCTTCGCTGCGCTGTTGGCTGGGCAGCGGGCCGTAGCTGACGCGCTCGCCGACGGCGCGCGCCTCGGCCCAGGCGCTCGTCGCCGCGACGTGGCGATCCACGCCCGCCGCCGGGTGCCCGTGCATCCGGATCAGCCGCGCTTGGCTGACGGGCCGGTCGATGCGTGCCAGTCCCTCCGCCGCGGCGGCGGCACCGCGCTGATCGTGGCAGAACAACACCATATCGCAGCCGGCTGCCAGGGCCCGGTCGGCGCGCTCGGGCGCGCTCGCCCCATCGGCGACCGCGCCCATCGACAGATCATCGCTGAAGACGGCCCCGGCGAAGCCGATGTCGCCGCGCAATACATCGTTGAGCCACACCGACGAGAACCCCGCCGGGGATTCATCCACGGCGGGATACACGATGTGCGCGGGCATGATCCCGGCCAGCCCGTTGTGCGCCAAGCGGGCGAACGGGATCGCATCGAGGTGGGCGACATCGACGCGATCGCGCGGATCGCGCGGCAGGGTCGCGTGCGAGTCGGCGGCGACGCTGCCATGGCCCGGGAAGTGCTTGGCCACCGCCGCCATACCGGCGCGGCGCATGCCGCGCATCAGGGCATTGCCGAGACGCCCCACGACCTCGGGATCGGGATGCAGCGCGCGATCGCCGACGACCGCGCTGATGCCGCGGCGCAGATCGAGCACGGGCGCGAACGTGAGATCGATACCGACGGCCAGCAGCTCCGCGGCCAGCAACCAGCCCACCTGCTCGGCCTCGGTGA
>CAYTWS010000338.1:0-2733 GCA_964442145.1 uncultured Ectothiorhodospiraceae bacterium
ACCACCGACCTATCGATTACGAATCGATTGCTCTACCAGCTGAGCTACACCGGCAACAAGGGTCACTGAGGGCGGCGATTGTACGCGTGGCGCAATCGCTGCGGCAAGGCGGCGGAGGCGGGGCGAGCGCATGGAGCGGCCGACCGGAATCGAACCGGCATCACAACCTTGGGAGGGTTGGGTTCTACCGTTGAACTACGGCCGCACGAACGCCACATCCTACGATGGCCGGCGTCGTCTGGCAACACGAGGTGCGGGCCAACGCTTGGGCCCGCATGTAGAATGACACGCTCGTTCAGCCGGGTCTCGAAGCATGCGTGTACGCGTCAACGGTGAGGACTGTCAGCTGCCCGAGGCGCTGACGGTCGGCGAGCTCGTCGAGCGGGTCGGCCTCGCCGACCAGCGCATCGCGCTCGAGCTCAACCGCGAGATCGTGCCGCGCAGCGAATACGCCACCACCAAGCTGCACGAAGGCGATCGGGTGGAGATCGTACGTGCCATCGGTGGCGGTCGGTCGCGATGACCGCCCGCGCCAACGAGGAGAGCCCCATGCGGCAGCCCGTCGACAGCGACACGCACGGCGACGCCTTGGTCGTGGGCGAGCGTACGTTCGGCTCGCGCCTTTTGCTCGGCACGGGCAAATACCGCGACCTCGAGCAAGCGCGCGCGGCCATCGAGGCCAGCGCCAGTGAGCTCGTCACCATCGCCATCCGCCGCTCGAACATCGGCCAGAACCCGGACGAGCCCAATCTGCTGGACGCGCTGCCGCGCGAGCGCGTGACCGTGCTGCCCAACACCGCGGGCTGCTACGACACCGACGATGCGATCCGCACGTGCAAGCTCGCGCGCGAGCTGCTCGACGGGCACAGCCTGGTCAAGCTGGAGGTCATCGGCGACGCCAAGACGTTGTTCCCCGATGTGCCGGCCACGCTCGAGGCGACCGAGGCGCTCGCACGCGACGGCTTCGAGGTCATGGTCTACACCAGCGACGACCCCGTGATGGCGCGGCGCTTCGAGGACGCCGGGGCGGTCGCTGTGATGCCGCTGGCCGCGCCCATCGGCTCGGGTCTGGGCATCCAGAACAAATACAACATCCTCGAGATCCTGGACAACGCGCACGTGCCCGTGCTCGTCGACGCGGGCGTGGGCACCGCCAGCGACGCCACCATCGCCATGGAGCTCGGCTGCGACGGCGTGCTGATGAACACGGCGATCGCCGAGGCCAGCGACCCCGTGCTCATGGCCCATGCGATGCGCGAGGGTGTGGCCGCGGGCCGCCACGCCTACCGCGCCGGGCGCATGCCGCAACGGCGCCACGCCAGCGCGTCGTCGCCGCTCGATGGGACCTTCTTCTGAGTGCGTCGATGAGCGAGGCCTCGGGCGAGACCGCGCGCCGCCATCGCCCCGTACGTAGCTTCGTGCTGCGCGAGGGCCGGCTCACGCCGGGCCAGCAGCGCGCGCTCGAGTGCTTGTGGCCCGACTACGGCATCGACCGCCCCGCGAGCGGCGAGGGCATCGACTGGCGGCAGGCCTTCGGCCGCGACGCCCCGCTGTGGCTCGAGATCGGTTTCGGCAACGGCGACGCCTTGCGCCAGATCGCCGCGTTGCATCGGCAGATCAACTGCCTCGGCATCGAGGTGCATCGCCCCGGCGTGGGCCATCTGTTGCAAGGCCTGGCGCAAGACGGGTTGACCAATGTGCGCGTGCTGCGCGCCGACGCGGCCGAGGTGTTGCGCGAGCACGTCGCCGACGCGACGTTCGAGCGCGTGCTCGTATTCTTCCCCGATCCCTGGCCCAAGAAGCGCCACCACAAGCGCCGCCTGATCCAGCCGTCGGTGGCCGCCGAGCTCGCGCGCGTGCTCGCGCCGGGCGGTCACCTGCACCTGGCCACCGACTGGCCCGATTACGCCGAGCACATGCACGCCGTACTCGAGGCCGAGCCGCGGTTCGCGAACGCGGCCGACGGCTGGGCCGAGCGGCCGGCCTACCGCCCACGCACGCGTTTCGAGGCGCGTGGCGAGGGCAAGGGCCATGCCGTGTTCGATTTGATCTACCAGCGCCAGTGACGCCACGGGCGGTCGCCGCGGTATCATCGCGGGGTCACTCCTCCCGGCCCGCGGAGACACCATGTCCGTGGAACACCCCATCGTCGCCGTAACGGGCTCGTCGGGCGCGGGCACCTCGACGGTGCGCAACGCGTTCGAGGCCATCTTCCGCCGCCAGGGCACCACCCCCGTCTACGTCCAAGGCGACGCCTTCCACCGCTACTCGCGCTCGCAGATGACCGAGGCCATCCGCCAGGCCCAGGCCGAGGGCCGCGCCCTGTCGCACTTCGGTCCGGAGGGCAATCTGTTCGGCGAGCTCGAGGCCTTGTTCCGCGAGTATGCGACCACGGGCCGGGGCTGGCGGCGCCAGTATCTGCACAACGCCGAGGAGGTCGCCGAATACGGCGGCAGCGTCGACGAGGGCGAGTTCACCCCGTGGGAGCGCCTGCCCGAGGGCAGCGACGTGCTGTTCTATGAGGGCCTGCATGGCGGCGTGGTCGCCGACGGCATCGATGTCGCCCAGTACGTCGACTTCCTCGTCGGCGTGACACCGATCGTCAATCTCGAATGGATCCAAAAGATCCACCGCGACGCCAACGCCCGCGGCTATCGCGCCGACGACTCGGTCGAGACCATCAAGCGGCGCATGGACGACTACGTCGAGTACATCACGCCGCAGTTCTCGCGC
>CAYTWS010000339.1:0-2729 GCA_964442145.1 uncultured Ectothiorhodospiraceae bacterium
CACGTCCGGGTCTGTGCAGGGGGCGCCGGGTAACCGGCGTTCCTACTGCGAGAGGGGCATGTTATGAGGAATGGTACTGATCATGGCTTGCAGCCCATTTATGGGCGGCTATCCTAGCGCCGGGGATTCGTACGTACCCTGTGGATATCCCCAGTAATAATCGTACGTTCCTTCCTCGCACCAAATTTTTCGGTGTCCGGAATAAGTAGAGACAGCCTTTTTGTGATTGTTGTGGCAGTCGCTGTGGCGCAGGCGACGTACACCTATAGGAAGTGGAAGTAGGAAGAAAACGAGCCGGTGGGTCAATGCATGCATGAAGGCGCTGGTGATTCCAATGGCAGATAAGGGGTCGCCTGAGTGTGGTTCTGCGCCGTAACGATTCTGCGTAGGCGTTTGCGCGCCGCCTGGGTAAATCGTTAGAGAGTCGCAGACGGAAAAGGCGGAGGCCGAGATGTGTAGCCGGTGCGGCGAGAGAGTAACGCGAGAGATGGGGTCGTAGCCGATTTTGTGGCTGAAGGATTCAGGCCGGCGGTGGCGACCTGGATCGAGTGATGGGAAGGGGTAGACGGATGACGCTAGCAGCACTAGTTCAAGGGGCCGCGATTGTCGTGGCGGGGTATTTCGTCTGGATGGGCGTGCCCACGTTGCTGGCCAATAGCGTCGGTGCGGGCGTCGCGGGTGCGGTGTTGCCGATCCTGAATCTCGCGGCTTTGTTGGTACCGATTGCGGCCGGCGCGCGGGCGGCTCGGCTAGCCGGGGCGGGGCCGTTCGCCCATGGCTTTGGGGCGGGCGCCGCCGGCGTCGCCATTCTGTCGGCGGGTATGCTCGTGCTGCTGCCGGAGTCGGTCTCGCTCGCCGGGTGTATGGGGTGGATCGCCGCGGGCGCAATGCTCGCGTGGCTCGGTGCCATCCTAGAGCCGCACATGTTTCGCAATGCCCGTTGATTTGGGTGCGGCATGGCGTGAGGCGCAATCAATCGGGTCGTCGCCGGTTTTTGTGGCGGCGAGGCCCTCGCGGGGCCGGGCCTCGCGGCCCGGCTCGAGCGATTGGAAGATGGAGCCGGATGACTAGTACATCCCGCCTCTGGATTGGCCCTCGAACGGGGGCGCTCGTCCCACGAGGGCCTCGATCAGGGTGAGCTCTTGGTCGGTGTGGTTGATCACGGGCGCGGGCTCGATCAACTGGCCGTTCTCACGCTCGCCGAGGATGTAGTAGGGGGCATCGTGGTATTGCGACGTGACCAGCCGCGTGCTCGAGGGGGCCTGGGTCGCAGTGAGGCGGGTTCGGCCATAGCAGGTGCAGACATACGTGCGCTCGGCTTCCGCTTCCATGTAGAGGCCGGTGCCACGAACGCCGATGGTCGCCGTAACGGTGTCGACGGATAGCGCCTCTTCGTCGCCGCGTTGCCCGAATACGCTGAGGATACTGCCGGTGATGACGCGTAGCCCGCTGACGACGCGATCCGCCACAGGGGATTGGCCGTTGCTGGCGACCCTCGCCGTGGCCCGGGGCTCGAGCTGGATGTGGCTGCCGCCGCGGACGATGAACGCGTCCTTGCCGACGACGAAGATGAGCTCGGCGCCGGATTCGGTGGTGATCGTATCGCCGGGTGCGATCGACGTGTCTTCGGTGGCGGCCCGGCCGTTGACCGCCGCCCGCCCGGACAATCGATAGATCGAGCGGCCCGGGGGTAGCTCCGGGGTGCGAGTCCAACCGAAGACCGGGCCGGCGCAGCCGGGCAAGATACTCGTGCCGCCGGCCAAGAGCCCCAGCGACAGCGCGCGCACCAGGAAGCGGCGCCGCGTCTGGAGGAGCTCTTCGTCCAATAGGCGCAAACGAGGGGCGTCCAATGGGCCTACCCGCGCGGTGCGTCCGTTGACGAGTGTACACCCGGGAACGCCGCGTTGCGGCAAGGCGTCGACAACGAGCTGTTGCGACGTTGCGGCGGCGCCCAGCGGCGAGCTTACGACCCGTGTGCGGGCGGCTGGTGGGTCGGCCGGCGCCACGCGCCGCGCAGGCGCGAGGCTATGTTTCGACGTGGCCGAGCCATGCGTAGCCCCCTGCGATCCGCTCGATCCGGCTGGTACGGCCATGCGCTTGCGCTCGCTCGCGCAGGTAGGCTGCGGCCTCGGGCCTCGGGGTGACGTGGAAGCGTGCCAGCCACCAGCGAAGACCGTGGCGCACGGGGCCGGGTAAGCCCGCCATGTCGCCGAAATCGACGACATGGAGGCTCCCCCCGGGTGCTAGCGCGTCGAGGCTGCGGTCCACGGCGGACTGCCAATCGGGGATCATCGACAGCGCATAGGAGATGACCACGCGCTCGTAGCGTTGCGGGCCGGCGGGGAAGGCAACCGTCGGCTCGAGCGTGGCCGCATCGGCTTGGCCAAGCCTCATGCGCTCGCTCAGCCCGGCGCTATGCCGGTTGGCGCGGGCCGACTTGAGCATCTCGGCCGAGACGTCGGCGCCCGAGAGCGCCCCCGAGGGAAAGCGCTGGCCGATGCGCACGAGATTGCGCGCCGTCCCGCACGCGATCTCGAGGACGTGGCCGCGGGGTGGCGGGTCGAGCTGCTCGATCAGTCGGTCCCGGCCCAGCAGGTACCAGCGGCGCGTGGGATCGTAGACGAAGCGCTGCAGCCGGTAGATCCGGTCCATGCGGGCCCGCGGCGTGTCCGCCGCGCTCATACGGCGGCGCGCTCGTAGACGTGGAAGCCGCCGTAGACCCCGGCCCG
>CAYTWS010000340.1:0-2723 GCA_964442145.1 uncultured Ectothiorhodospiraceae bacterium
CGCGCGGATTGCCGTCGACCGGGGCGACCCGGAAGTACATGAACGAGTTGCTGGAGAACGACTCGGCCTCGATGCGCGGCTGGTCGACGTTGGTGGGATAATCCGGGACCTGCTGGAGCGCGTTGGTTACACGAATCAAGGTCTCGGTGATGTCGGCATCGAACGGGAATTCCAGCTCGATCTCGGCCGAGCCGGTCGACGCCCGCGCGGTCATCTCCTGCAGGCTGGGGATCGAGCGCAGGTACTCCTCCTGCTCGATGAGGATCTCTTTCTCGATGTCCTGGGGCGTCGCCCCGGGCCAGCGGGTCTCGATGGAGATGGTGCGGACCTGTAGGTCCGGGATCATCTGCACCGGGATGGTGAACGCGGCGACCACGCCGACGACGCCGACGATGCCGGCGATGACCGTCATCAAGGTGCCGCGGCGGATCATGGACTCGAACATGGCGACTCCGGCGGGGCGGGCTATTCGCGGCCCGTGATGCGCACCCGCTGCTCGTTCTGTAGCGCTTCGTTGCCCTCGGTGACGACGGTCGCATCCGCCTCGAGGCCCTCGACGACGGCGACGCGGCCGTCGAATTGCAGGCCGGTCTCGACCCGACGCTCCTCCACCACGGGCCCGTCGTCGCCGTCGCGGACGACCCAGACCACAGTGCGCCCGTTGGGCTGGCGTATCAGGCCATCGCGCGGGATCACGACCTCCTCGCGGCCCGTGTCGATCCGCAGGGTCCCCTTCGCCGACATGCCGGGTGCCAGGGCACCGTCGGCGTTGTCGATGCGGGTGCGCACGCGGAAGGTGCGGCTGTCCGCGCTGGCCACCGGGATTACCTCGTCCACGGTGGCGTCGAAGGCGCCGCGGGCGGAGGCATCGACGCGGATGCGCACGGGTGTGCCCGGGCTGACGCTGGCGAAGTAGCGCTGCGGCACGGCCAGGTCGAGCTCGAGGCGCTCGACCGCGACGAGCTCGAAGACGGGATCGTCCGGGCCGGCGCGCTCGCCCAGGGCGACCAGGCGTTGGTTGATCACGCCGGCGAACGGCGCCGTCAGCCGGTGGCGGCGGAGCAGCGCCTCCTGGTAGCCGGCCTCGGCGCGGCGGCGGGCGACGACGGCCTCGAGGTGCTCGACCTCGGCACGGCGCGACTCGAGATCGGAGCGCCCGATATTGCCGCGCTCGGCGAGGCGCTCGCCCTCGCGCAGCCGGCGCTGGGCGTCGGTGAGGTCGGCCTGGGCCTCGCGCACCGCCGCACGCGCCTGGTCGCGCTCGAGCTCGACGAGCTCGGTATCGAGTTGCAGCAGCTCGTCGCCCGCGGCGACACGCGCACCGCTGTCGACGCCGATGGCGGTGACTCGGCCGTCGACCTCGGGCGCGAGGCGCGCCCGACGGGGGCTGGTGAGCGTGCCGCTCAGCGCCACCTCGCGCACCACGGGTGCGCGCTCGGCGGTGGTGACTTGCACGGGGGCGGCCTCGCGTGCGCCGGCCCCGGGCGTGAGCACGACCATGAGCACACCGGCGGCGCCGGCGCGGCCGAGCCTAGCAGGCCGTCCGCGTAACCCGCGCCGTAGCGAGCATGTCTTACGGCGAGCCGATTGGAGTGGCCGTGAAACGAGCATGGGGGTGGCCATAGTAGTTGAGCGATCGACCAACGAGGTCGCTGCGGCACGCGCGCAGTCGGTGCCGGGTTTGTCGGGCGGCCTCATAGGGGGATCGGCCATGCGGGTCTCCTGGCGGGCGATGGTCCTAGGCCCACTTGGACGGATCGGACATGATGGGGTTCGATCGATGGACCGCGATGGTTGCACTGACCAAACGGTCAGGCCAGTGTAGCGAGGCGCGTATAGACGGTCGAGTGCCCGGCGGATCCACCGACCGATTCGGGCCGAACTCGATGCGGTGAGGCGCCGGCCGGTGCCGCCCAGTGCGTGGCGTTTGCGAGGGGTGATGACGCCGACGGATGCGACCAGTTGGGGGACGCGATGGCGCGCGTGGCTGCTGCGCCTGGTCATGGTTCGGCCCGGGGAATGGCCTGGCCTGATCGGCGGCTTCGCCTATTTCTTCTTTCTACTTTGCAGCTACTACATCCTGCGCCCCGTGCGCGACGAGATGGGGGTGCGCAGCGGCGTCGACGAGATGCAGTGGCTGTTCACGGCCACGTTCGTGGCCATGATGGCAGCGATCCCCGCGTTCGCGTGGCTGGCCTCACGCTTTCGGCGGACGCGCCTGATCCCCGCGGTCTACGGCTTCTTCATCGCCTGCATCATCGGCTTCTGGCTGTGGCTGCGGGCCGACGTCGCCATGGTCTGGGGCGCGCGCACGTTCTTCGTCTGGCTGTCCGTATTCAATCTGTTCGTCGTATCGGTCTTCTGGAGCTTCATGGCCGACCTGTTCGACGAGGGTGCGGCGGCGCGCCTGTTCGGCGCCATATCGGCCGGTGGCAGCGCGGGGGCGATCATCGGGCCGGCGCTGACGGGCGTGCTCGCCCAGCAGCTGCCCACGAGCCGACTCTTGCCGATCGCCGCGGCGATCCTGGCGCTTACCCTGCCGTGCATGCTCGCGCTCAACCGTTGGTCGCATCGGCGCACCGATGGCGGGGCACGCACCGAGGGCGCCGAGGATCCGGTCGGTGGCACGCTGTTCGAGGGCATCGTCGCGGTCGGGCGCTCGCGCTTTCTGCTCGGGATCTGCGTGTTCATGGTGCTCTACGGCACGATGGGCACGTTCGCCT
>CAYTWS010000341.1:0-2721 GCA_964442145.1 uncultured Ectothiorhodospiraceae bacterium
AGTTCCCCAGCCTGCGCGGCGTCTACGGCGGCGCATTCGTAGTGCCCGATGAGGCAGCGCTAACGGACTGTGACGTGGTCTTTTTCGCCACGCCCACGGGCACGGCAATGGCGCAGGCGCCGGCGCTGCTCGACCGGGGCGTGCGCGTGATCGATATCTCCGCGGATTTCCGTCTCCAGGACCCCGAGGCCTGGGCCCACTGGCACGGCCAAGCGCACGCGTGTCCCGAGCGGCTCCATGGAGCGGTCTATGGCTTGCCCGAGCGCCATCGCGACGCCATCGCCGCGGCGCGCCTGGTGGGTAATCCGGGCTGCTATCCGACCGCGGTGCAGCTGGGGCTGTTGCCGTTGATCGAGGCGGGTGCGGCGGATGCGGGCCGGCTGATCGCCAGCGCCACCTCGGGGGCCTCGGGCGCGGGCCGCAAGGAGCGCCAGGAGTTGCTGCTGGCCGAGCAGGGCGACAATACGCGCGCCTATGCGGCCTCGGGGCACCGCCATCTCGCCGAGATCCGCCAGGAGCTCGACGCGGCCGCGGGGGCGCCGGTGGGGCTGACGTTCGTGCCCCATCTGGTGCCGCAGATCCGCGGCATCCACGCCACCTTGTACACTGAGGTCACCGCCGATGTCGACGTCCAGGCGCTGTTCGAGCGGCGCTTTGCGCGCGAGCCGTTCGTCGACGTCATGCCCGCAGGCAGCCATCCGCAGACCCGCAGCGTGCGCGGCAGCAACGTCTGCCGGCTGGCGATCCATCGGCCGTCGTCGGAGCCCAACCGGGTCGTGGTGCTGAGTGTCATCGATAACCTCGCCAAGGGGGCCGCAGGCCAGGCCATCCAGAACATGAATCTGATGGCCGGCCTCGACGAGACCGCCGGACTGGCTGCCGCGGGGCTGTCGCCATGACTGCGACCGCGCGCCGACGGACGGGCTGAGTTGGCGGATCCGCGCTACACGGCGTCGGGGAGCTTCCGCGTCCGACCGCACCGGCCGTGGCGTACGTTCGTGGTCGCCGTACTGGTCGTCATCGGCCTGGGCGCGGGCGGCTGGACGCTCTACGAGCTCGGATTGCGCCACGGTGGTTACCAGGCTGAGTCGGCGCGGGCCACGGAAGCGCATCTGCGGATCGAGCTCGAGGAGCTGCGCAACCGCATGGAGGAGCTCAGGCGCGAGAACACGCTGCTCGAGCGCTCCGAGCAGGTCGAGCGTGAGGCGCGGAGTCGCCTGCGCGCGGTGATCGAGAAGCGTGAGCAGCGGATCGCTGAGCTGGAGAAGGAGCTGGCGTTCTATCGCAATCTGGTGTCGCCGTCCAAGACGGAGCCGGGCCTGCACATCCGCCAGGCCCGATTGCGGCCCGTCGAAGGCATGGCCCGGGTCTACGCCTACGAGGTCGTCGTCTCGCAGGTGAACGAGAGTGACACGTACGTCTCGGGTCGCATAGACTGGCGTATCGAGGGGCGGCGCGGCGGTGAGCCGGCGACCGCCAAGCTGAGTGACTGGATCACCGGCGACGACGCCGATACGGCGTTCCGCTTCAAGTATTTCCAGCGGCTGAGCGGGCGCATCCAGGTGCCGCAGGGTTTCGAGCCCACCCGTGTCCAACTCCTGGTACTGCCCTCGGGTGACCGCCTAGAGGCGCTCGAGCAGAGCTACTCCTGGGATTCCCTTTTGTCCGGAGGTACGTGAACCGATGCTGGGCGGCAATAGTTCCAAGAAGTCCAAGACCAGCGGTGCCAAGGTCGATACCCTGATCGGCCACGACACCGAGATCTACGGCGATATCCATTTCCGTGGTGGGCTCCACATCGACGGGGTCGTGCAGGGCAATGTGCACGCCGAGGGCGAGGGCGACGCGGTCGCCATCGTCAGCGAGCGCGGGCGCGTCGAGGGCGATCTCCGGGTGCCCAACCTGTTGATCAACGGCTTCGTGGCAGGCGACGTCTATGCCGCCGAGCGCATCGACTTGGCCAAGAACGCCCGGGTGCGCGGTGACGTCTATTACCACACCATGGAGATGGCCGGCGGTGCCGAGGTCATTGGTAAGCTGGTCCGCAGCGACCAGGAGCCCCAACGGTTCCTCGAGCACCAGGGCAAGGCGGGCGTCGCGGCCGACGGAGACGCTGTCGACTCGGCCGCGCGCGATCCCGAGGACGCTACCGGGGCGGACGAGGACCAATCTTGAGTCACTCACTCGGGAATGCTAGATTGATCGAGCGATAGACATTCGGACGGGTGCCCGATGATGACGGCAGAGGTGGAACAAGCGACCGAGTCGCCGCTGATCTTCACAGACAGCGCGGCCCGTAAGGTCAAGAGCCTGATCGACGAAGAGGGCAACCCCGAGCTCATGCTGCGGGTGTTCGTTGCGGGCGGCGGCTGCAGCGGCTTCCAATACGGCTTCACCTTCGACGACGACGTCGAGGACGGCGATACCGAGGTCGACAAGGGCGGCGTCAAGCTGCTCATCGACCCGATGAGCTTCATGTACCTCCAGGGCGCCGAGATCGACTACACCGAGAGCCTCGAGGGCGCGCAGTTCGTCATCCGCAACCCCAACGCCACCACCACCTGCGGCTGCGGCCAGTCGTTCTCCGCCTGAAGGCCCCAAGGCCGCCGCAGCCCCCGCGAAAAGCCGGCCCAGCGCCGGCTTTTCTCGTTTGGGGCCGTCACAACACCTTGTAGAACCACGACCAATCTGTAGGAACAGATTGGTCGTGGTTCTACAGTT
>CAYTWS010000342.1:0-2721 GCA_964442145.1 uncultured Ectothiorhodospiraceae bacterium
GGCCCGAGTGCGCCCAGCAGGGCCGCCGCCAGCCCGATGGCGCCGGCGAGCGCGAGCACGGTCGGCGAGACGAAGACCTCGCGCACGGTGAGCACGAAGTAGAGGTTGTTGATGGTCTGGGTGACGAAGCCGATCAAGCCGTGGGCGAGTGCCACGCCCGCGGCGAGGCCGATGGCCGTGCCGAGCGCACCCAGCAGCACCGTCTCGGCGACGATCTGGCCGAAGATCTGGCCGCGGGTCACACCGAGGCTGCGCAGGATGGCGATCAAGCGGCGGCGCTGGATCACCGAGAACGTCATGGTGTTGTAGATGAGGAAGACGCCCACGGCAATCGCGAGCAGGCCCATCGCTTGCAGATTGGTGCGGAACCCGGCGGTCATCTCGCGGGCCTCGCGCGAGCGGGCCCCGGCGTCTTCGATGCGCAGCCCGTCGGGCAAGTGGCCGGCGAGCGCCGCGGCACGCTCGGGCGCGACCTCGAGATCGATGTAGTCGAGCCGGCCGCGGCGGTCGAACCATACCTGGGCGGTGGCGAGGTCGACCACGGCCAGGCCGTCCAGGCTGGCCGCTGAGCGGCGCTCGGCCTCGATCAGGCCCAGGATCTCGACGCGTCTCGACTGACCGGCGACGCGCAGTGTGCCTACATCGCCGACCGCGATGCCGTGGCGGCGCGCGGTCACTGCCGCCAGAAGCGCCGTATCGGGCTGGACGATCAGGCGCTCCAGGCGCTCGCCCGTGACCGTGGCCAGGCGCGCGGCCGCGCCCGCGCCGGCGAGCGGGTCGACGCCGAGCACGCGCAGGGTGGCGTCGTCGAGCTGGGCGAAGCCCTCGACCACGGGGGCGCAAGCGCGCACGCCGCGCTCGACGCGCAGATCGCGGTAGACGCCCTCGTCGAGGCCGGTCGGCGGCCCCACCACCCGATGGGTGGCGTCACCGGTGACCTGTTGCATCGACAGATCGAACGCGCGCGCCGCGCTCGTCGTCGTCAGATCGACCGCGGCGACGACGGCGACCCCGAGGGCGATGCCGACGACGGCCAAGGCGAGCTGCACGGGGTGGCGCAGCAGCCAGCGCAGGCTCGCCTGGCGCCAGCGCGCCATCATGCGTCGGCGGCGATCACGCCGTCGTCGAGCTCGACGACGCGGTCGGCGCGGGCGGCGATGTCACGGCTGTGCGTGACCAGCAGCAGCGCGTGACCCGCGTCCCCTACGAGCCGATCGAGCAGATCGAGCACGAGCGCACCGGTGCGCGCGTCCAGGTTGCCCGTGGGCTCGTCGGCGAGCACGAGCACGGGCGAGGCGGCCAGCGCACGCACCAGCGCGAGGCGCTGCTGCTCGCCGCCCGACAGGGTGTCGGGCATGGCGTGGGCGCGCTCGCGCAGGCCCACCTGGCCGAGCAGTGCCGTGACGCGGTCGCGATCGGCCCCCTCCAGGCGGTGATCGAGCTCGAGCGGCAGCAAGGCGTTGTCGAGTGCGGTCAGTGTGTCGATGAGATTAAAGAACTGGTAGACGAAGCCGATCGACCGGCGGCGGACGATGGTGCGCTCGCGCTCGCTCAGCGCGGTGAGCTCGCGCCCGCCGATCCACACGTGCCCGCGATCGGGGCGAGCCAGGCCGCTGGCGATGTTGAGCAGGGTCGACTTGCCCGAGCCGCTGCGCCCCAGCAGGGCGACGGTCTCGCCACGCTCGACCCGTAGGTCGATACCGCGCAGCACCTGGTGGCGTGTCCCGCCCTCGATGTAGCCGTGGTGGATGCCCTCGAGCGTGAGGATGGGCGCTTCGGCTGCCATGGCGAATCCGTATCGATGCGCGACGGGCGCCGCGCTCGCTGCGCTCGCGACAGCGGACCGGCTGGATGCGAGTCCGCAGCCGCTACGGGCGATGGGCTAGATTAGCAGGTGTGGGCCGGCGGGTGGCCGCCCAAAAAAAGCCCCGCTCCGGAGAGCGGGGCCAGTCGGAGGGTCGTGCCTGTGGCGCTGCTTAGATGCCCAGGGCGTCCATGATGATTTGCTTGGCCTTGTTGTCGCCCTTGGCGTCAGTGATGCCGCCGGTCTGGAACGTGCCGCCCTCGGCGAACCAGCGGTCCAACAGCTCCGGATGCTCCTTGATGAGCTTCTTGCCGGCCTCGGCGTAGTCCATCTCGTCGTTGATCACGTAGCCGGCCATCTTGGACTGCTCCTCGACGGTGAACGTGTAGTTCTCGAGGAACTGACCGACGTTGGGGCACTGCCAAGCATAGCCCTCACGCGAGAGCGTGTAGACCGTGGCGCCGCCCTGGTTCGGGCCCCAGTAGTCCGCGCCGCCGCGCAGGAACTTGAGATCGATGTTGACGTTCATCGGGTGCGGCGCCCAGGCCAGCCAGGCCGCCCACTTGCCCTTGTCGTGACGGCGCTTGACCTCGGTGAGCATCCCGGCCTCGCTGGACGGCTGCAGCTCGAAGGCGCTCATGCCGTAAGCGTCGTCCTCGATCATGCTCTTGATGATCTGATTGCCGTCGTTGCCGGCCTCGATGCCCAGGATGGTGTTGTCGAACTTCTCGGCGTGCTCGGCGAGATCCTCAAAGTGCTTGACGCCGTTCTCCCAGGCCTCTTGCGAGACGCCGACGGTGTACTTGGCGCCCTCGAGGTTCTTGGTGACGATGTCGATCGAGCCGTTCTTCATATTGTCCTTGACCATGCTGCGCTGCGTCGGCAGCCACAGGCCCAGGAACACGTCGCGCTCGTCG
>CAYTWS010000343.1:0-2720 GCA_964442145.1 uncultured Ectothiorhodospiraceae bacterium
GGATGGCGCCCCGCGACGGGTCGACGACGACGGCGACGGGCCCGTCGCCACCGGTGCTCTCATAGACGTTGGCGGCCATCGACTGCCAGCGGCCGGCTGGCTGGCGCGGCAACACCGACAGCTCGCCCGTCGACGACTCGAAGTTCAGGAATCGCTCACCGACGAAGGCGGTGAACGGGCCAATCCGCATGACTTCGGCCTGCTGCGAGGCGCCGTCGGGCTGGACGATCTCGGTGTCGTAGCGCGAGATCTCGCCGGTGGCGACCATCTCCTTGAGTACGGTACGCCACAGATGATCGATTTGATCGATCGACGGCAGGGCCTTGGACTCGGCGAGCTCCTTGAGCGACTCCGCACGCTGCGGGGCCTCGCTGGCGGTAAGCGAGCCCTGCATGATCGAGCGCGCGTCACCGGCGGTCTGGCGGATCACCCCAAACACCTCGCCGAAGTCCCCCTTGCGAGCCTGGAGCTCATCGTTGAGCTCGGTGATCTTTTGCTCGTTGGCGTCGAACGTCTCTTGGAGCTCGTCGCGCCGGGCACGGGCCTCGTCGCGCTCGGCGCGTGCCTGCTCGAGCATCTGCTCGCGTTCGTCGACTTTGTCGATGAACGCGTTGACGCGCTGCTCCGCCTCCTGCTTTTCCTGTTGGCGCGCCTCGCGCAACTCCTGCAGGAGCGATTGCAGGTCACCGTTTTCAGCCCGCGCGGGCCCGCTCCAGAGCCCGGCGCTCACCACGGCCGCACAAAGCAAGGCGGCGGCGCGGATCGTGCTTGGCGTGCGCGGCATCATTATTCGCCCTCCGGCGGATTGACCGGGGCCTTGAGGAGATCGGGTGGCGCTTGCTCGGAAGCGATCTTGTAGCCTTTCTCGAACGCCGCCCGGTCGGCGTCGCCCTCGTCTTCCCATTGGTCGGTCTGCGGATTCCAACGGCCCGTGCGCTGCTGATCCAGCGTCTGATACAGCAGCGCGATGCGCCCGACTCGCAGGAACCGCACGCTGCGGTTGTCGCCGTCGAGGCTGAGCTCGCCGCGGTAGGTCTCGATCGTCCGGCCGTACTTGAGCTCGCGCTTGTACGCCTCCATGAGCTGGCGATACTGCTCAGCGGTGGTGACGTCGGCGCGGCCCATCAGCGCTTCGATCTCGTCGAGCTCGGCTCGGCGCTCGTCGAGCTTGAAGGGGATATCGCGCTCGACGAAGCGTTTGAGCGCATCCAGCGCCTCGAGCATATTGGGCACGAACGCCTGTTGCGTCCGGTCGATCTGGTTGAGCTGCTCGCGCAGCGAGGCGAGCTCTTGCTCTTGCGATTCGACCTGGCGCGACAGCTGCTCGTTGTAGATGCGCAGGTTGCTGGTCTCGTCCTTGGCGGCGCGGTACGCGGCCAGCATCTCACGCGCCTTTTGCGACAACCGATCGATCTTCTCCTGGGTCTGTTGATTGAGATCGTCGATCGCCATTTGCTCTTGCTGGGCTGCATCGACCCCTGACTCGGCCGCACCGGCCGCCGGGATCACGCTCAACAACAGCCAGACCGTTAGCGCCTGGACGCGCTTGCCGTGGTGGACGTACACGGGATGCACCCTCCTTCGATTGCCGAGTTGCCGTGGCCCGCGAATAACCGGGGCCGCGGGTGCGAGATCGCTTCACTGGCGCCCCGGGGGCGCGGCGAAGCATGCCGCCGCCCCATGACAGGACGGTGACGGCCCGGCCGCGCATGGCCGGATGCTGCGCAATGGTTGGAGACCGTATTCCAGCAATTTGACGATGAGATGACGCCGCGACTGCGCATGTGTGACAGCGCGGAGACGCGGTGGTGGCCGAGCACGAACGCTGGGACGGGCTGGATAAGGGCGTGACGCGACGGCGCGCCTACACGTTGGGGCGGATCACCCGCGGTTACCGACGGCCACGGTGGCCTCCAAGAATCGTTGGGTGGTCTCGCTCCAGTCCAGGCCGCGCGCGAACGCCGTACAGGTCCCGCGATCCAGTGCGCGCGCGCGCTCGATGGCCCGTGACAGGTCTTCGTCGAGGGCACCCGTCACGCCGTCGGTGAGCACGTCCGCCGGTCCGGTCACTGGATAGGCGGCGACGGGCGTGCCACAGGCCAGGGCCTCCAGCATGACCACCCCGTAGGTGTCGGTGCGCGACGGGAAGACGAATACGTCGGCGCTGGCATACCAAGCCGCCAGCTCAGACGCCACCTGATAGCCCTGGAATACGGCCTCGGGATGGGCCCGTTCGAGCTCCCGGCGCTGGGGCCCCTCGCCGAGCACCACCTTCGTCCCGGGCAGCGGGAGCTCGAGGAAGTCGCGGATACTCTTCTCTGCCGCCACCCGGCCGACGTAGAGATGGATCGGGCGCGTGAGCGTCGTCGCGCCGGCGACCTCCGGGCGAAACACACGGGTATCGACCCCCCGGTGCCAGACGACCAGCTGCTCGAAGCCGTACTGGCCCAGCGTATCGGCCATGCTCGGCGTGGGCACGAGGGTCGCCGCGGCACCACGGTGGAAGCGCCTCAACGATGCGTAACCCCACGACAACGGGACGAATGGCAACCGTGCTTTGACGTATTCCGGGAAGCGCGTATGGAAGGACGTCGTGTGGTCCCAGCCGCGGCGCCGCAGCGCCCGGATCGCGGCCCAGCCGAGCGGGCCCTCGGTGGCGACGTGGACACGATCCGGGGCGAAGGCAGCGAGGCGCCGGTCGACGCCGCGGGGCAACGCCA
>CAYTWS010000344.1:0-2718 GCA_964442145.1 uncultured Ectothiorhodospiraceae bacterium
GCTCGAGGGCTCGTCGAACGCGACGAGCTCGACGAGCGCGTCGGGTGGCATGGGCATGGCGTCGATGGACCAAATGAGCATGCAGATGTTCCGCGCCATGTTCTATCAAGGTGGATATGTCCTCGATACGCGCCGGTTCGAGCCGGGCGAATACGTAGAGTGGCAAGTCGAGGGCCGCGGTAATGCCGAGTGGTTCCGCAAGGCGTTGCTCAAGCGCCGCCCCGATGGCAATGAGTGGTAGCGCCTAGTCAACAAAACCAGTGACGGCAAGATCATCATGGAGGCCTTGCTCGAGCCCGAGGACGATTCGCGGAGCCGACGTATCCTGCGCCTGCGACAAAAGCTCGGGCCCGACCAGCAGGCGCAAGAGGTGCCCATCACCAAGGACAACGCGGACAAGTGGACGCTGGACCGCCAGCGCGAGCTCACCGAGGAGAGCTACAAGGGCATGAAGGTCGGGCGCGAGAGCATCACGGTCGCCGCGGGCACGTTCCAGGTGGATCATCTGCGCAGCACGCATCCCCAACGCGGCGGCACCGTCGATTGGTACTTGAGCGAGCGTGTGCCCGGCGGCGTCGTCCGCTACGTCTGGAAGAGCAACGGCAGCGAGCACACGATGTCGTTGAGCGACTATGGCGATGGCGAGACCTCGTCGCAGCTGGGGGCGTTCTAGCGCCACACGTCGTGTCGCCTCGACGGCCACGGGTGGACCGGCGGCCGTCCAACGCCGGTCCACCCAAGGCTTGTTAACGCTTCGCCCGAGACCCGTGAATCGGCGACGCACGTCGACCAGCATCCCCGGCGCGAGCGCAGGGAGGTGCACTGCTTGATGGGCTCACTGGGGGCTGCCGCGGCCACGGTCACCGGCGCGTTCGGTCGCCCGGTCGTGGCCGCGTTCGTCTATGCGCTCGATCTCACCGTTTTCATCGTGCGCTCGCTTACCGACCGCAGCCCCAAGCGTCGCTTGTGGAACCGTGCCTCGCGGCGTGCCGTGGTCACCCAAGTCCTTTTCACCGGGGTCGACGCGCTGCCGGCCATCCTGATCCTGTCGCTGGCTATGGGCGTGGGGTCATAGCGCAGCTCGTGCTGGCCATCGTGTTCTCCTTCGTCACCTTGACCAGTGCGGTTGTCGTCACGACCGTATTCGCCCCGATCAATTTGGGGCAGTACCTCAATGCCATCGTCGGTGCGTTCACAGGCCTCGACATCGCGGTCTTCGTATTCAAGAACGCATTGTTCGGTTTTATCATCGGCAGCATCGCCTGCTTCCACGGCTTGAAGATCGAGGAATCGGTTACCGAGATCCCGCAACAAACGCAAAAGGCGATCGTCTCGACGCTGTCGGTGATCAGCGCCTGGCGCAACGTCCTTTTGAGCGTGAATTATCACGATCTAGGAGATCCAGCGAAACGCGAGGAGCGCGCACGTCGGCTGATCGAGGCGATGCCGGGCGCGGCCGATCCGGCCGCGCTGCCCGCCCATATGAGCCAGCTCCAGCACATGCACATGACGGCCGCGCGGTCGCTCATGCTCGAGCCCGCCTTCCTGTTCGCCGAGGATCCGTTCAGGGGGCTCGAGGGCGACGAGCGCCAACGCCTGGGCGAGTTCCTGGCGCGGACCGGGCCTTGTTTCGCCGGCACGGTCGTGATCTCCACCGATGACGCGACGTTTGCGCGCGATTATGCTGAGCGCATATTGCTCGTCTCGCCCGAGGGCCATGTCGACTTCGGCGATTGGGCGGCGCTACGTGCCAGCGATGACGACGCGGTCCGGGCGTACTTGCGGCAGCGTTCGGCGGGCAAGGAGGGGCCCGAGGAGGAGGCATGAGCCAGCAACAACCCCACTATGTCCACCGCGTGCAATACAGCACGCAGGAGCGCATCGTCGGCGTGTTCGTGCTGGCCGGTCTGGCCATCGTGATCGGCCTCACCGTCGCCAAGGGCCAGAGCACGAATTTCTTCGAGGAGCGCATCACCTACCACGCCACCCTGAAAAACGCATAAGGGGTGTCCACCGAGACCCCGGTGAAAGTCTCCGGTATCGAGGTCGGGCGGGTGTCCTCGCTCGACATCTCGGAGCGTAACCGGGTCGATGTCGAGTTCTTCGTCTACGAGCGCTTCCGCGACCTCGTCCGCGAGGATTCGCAGGGCGCGCTCGGTAAACTGTCGATGCTGGGCAATGCCACGCTCAACATCACCACAGGCTCACCCTCGCGCGAGCCGCTGTCGGAAGGCGCCGAGATCCCGGTCGAGGAGCCCCAGTCGATCGACGACTTGATCGCCGAGGCGCAACCGGTGGTCGAGCGCATGCGCAACGCCATCGAGGACGCCACCCGGCTCATCGCGGCGGTCGATCCCGAGGCCGTCAGCCAAGCCACCGACAATCTGGCCCGAGCGGCCGCCAACGCTCGGCGGGTCACCGACGACGTCCGGGCCGGCAGAGGTGCGCTCGGACAAATCCTCTACGGTGACGCCACGCAGGAGCGCGTCCGGCGCGCCACGGCGGCGATGGCGCAAACCGCGGAGCTCGCGGAGGCGCGCCTACGCGAGCTCGAGAGCCCGTCACCACCGACGCCGCGGCCACCATGGCCGCGTTCCGCGAGCTCGGCGAGCGTTTGCCGGCGCTCACCGCCGATATCGACGCCCTTGTCGCCAACTTCGACCGAACCGCCACCCTGGCCAATGACCGGCTCGAGAGCCTGCCCGAGCTCACCTCGGA
>CAYTWS010000345.1:0-2714 GCA_964442145.1 uncultured Ectothiorhodospiraceae bacterium
CCGGGCGACCATCCGATGGCTCGAGGTGAAGCTGAAGAGGTTCCCTGGGGACACGATCCCTGTCCCGGGCCAGTCTCTCGGCGCTCCCTAGCGGCCGACAGCCGATATCGGCCGGTGCCGGTACCTCGGCTTCCGCTCTGCCTGAGCGGTCCCGGTCCTCGGTGCGTCCGCTTTGCGCTCCCTGTGCACGATCGATACTGGCCCAAGCCGGGCGGCGGGTCATGTCCGAGGGGGCCACGTTTGGGGGGCGGCATTGCAGACAATCGATGTAGGATATGTCCTACAAGATGGCTTGCATCGGGCACGCCCCTGGTCGACGATACCCGCCGCCCGGCGCTGCCGGCCCCCGCCGGTGGCGCGGGAGCGGGGCCGGGCTAGACCGCCGGGGTTGGGCCATGATCGGCTTGTTGCAACGCGTCACCGAGGCGAGCGTCACCGTGGGCTCGGACCGAGTGGCCGCGATCGAGCGCGGCTTGCTCGTGCTCGTGGGTGTCGAGCGGGGTGACACGCAAGCCGGCGCCGAGCGCTTGGCCCAACGCCTGGTGGGCTATCGTGTCTTCGCCGACGAGCAGGGACGGATGAATGCCTCGGTGACATCGATCGGCGGCGCTGTGCTACTGGTGCCGCAATTCACGCTGGCGGCCGATACCCGCAAGGGGCGTCGCCCGAGCTTTGCCTCCGCCGCCGACCCGGGCGAGGGCGAGCGCTTGTTCAGCCACGTCGTCGCGCAGGTCGGGCAGGCGCCCGGCGTAACGGTAGCGCAAGGTACGTTCGGTGCCGATATGCGCGTGGCACTGGTCAACGACGGCCCCGTGACGTTTACGCTCCGTGTGCCGCCGACGTAGCTCGGGGACGATGTGCCGGTGGGGCTGGCACGATGGGTTATGATGAAGCAAGCGGGCGAGGGGAGCACGGCGATGACACAGCGTAGCGCCGAGATTCAGCGAGCCACGGGCGAGACCTCGGTTCGGGTCGCGCTCGAGCTGGACGGCACCGGCCAGATCGAAGCGGACACCGGCATCGGCTTCTTCGATCACATGCTCGCGCAGGTGGCACGCCACGGCTTGCTCGATCTGCGCGTCGAAGCGCAAGGGGATCTCGGCGTCGATGGCCACCACACCGTCGAGGACGTCGGCATCGTCATGGGCCAGGCGATCGCGCACGCGCTCGCCGAGGCGCGCGGGATCAAGCGTTACGGCCACGCGTACGTGCCGCTCGACGAGGCCCTGTCGCGCGTCGTGGTCGATCTGTCGGGCCGCCCCGGGCTCTACTTCTTCGCGCATTTCGAGCGCGAGCGCGTGGGCGATTTCGACACCGAGCTCGTGCGGGAGTTCTTCCAAGGGCTGGCCAACCACGCCCGCTGCACGCTGCACGTCGACAACCTGCGCGGCGACAACGTCCACCACGTCATCGAGACCTTGTTCAAGGCGTTCGGGCGCGCGCTGCACGGCGCGGTCGCGGCCGAGCCGCGCATCGGCGACGCTACCCCCTCCACCAAGGGCCGTCTCTGAAGGAGCCCCCATGCGCACGATCGCCGTGGTGGACTACGGCATGGGCAACCTGCGCTCGGTCGCCAAGGCCCTCGAGCACGTCGCCGGGCCCGGCCAGCGCGTCCGCGTCACCGACGATGCCGCGGTGATCGAGGCGGCCGAGCGCGTCGTCTTCCCCGGCCAGGGTGCGGCACGCGATTGCATGCGCGCCATCGACGCCCGCCAGCTGCGCGGGCCGCTGGAGACGGCGGCTCGCTCGCGCCCGTTCCTCGGGATGTGCATGGGGCTCCAGGTGCTGCTCGACTTTAGCGAGGAGAACGGTGGCACCGACTGCCTCGGGGTGTTCCCCGGGCGGGTGCGCTATTTCGGCGCGCTCGGCCGCGACGGCGCGGGGGCTGCCCTCAAGATCCCGCACATGGGCTGGAACGCGGTCGAGCAGACGCAGGCGCATCCGCTATGGCGTGGCATCGCCGACGGCACGCGCTTTTACTTCGTGCACAGCTATTACGCCGAGCCAGGCGAGGCCGGGCTCGCCGCCGGCACCACCGAGCACGGTATCCGCTTCACCTCGGCCGTCGCCCGGGCCAACGTCTTCGCCTGCCAATTCCACCCCGAGAAGAGTTCGGGTGATGGCTTGCGGCTGCTGGCCAATTTCGTCGCCTGGGACGGAGACGGCGGCCCATGCTGATGATCCCGGCCATCGATCTGAAGGGCGGTTGCTGTGTCCGCCTGCGCCAGGGGCGCCTGGACGACGACACGGTGTTCTCGGCCGATCCGGTCGCCACGGCGCGGCGGTGGCAACAAGCGGGCGCGCGCCGGCTGCACCTGGTCGACCTCGACGGCGCGGCCGCGGGCTACCCGCTGCATGCGACCGTGATCGGTGAGATCGCGGCGGCATGCCCTGACCTGGCGCTGCAGGTCGGCGGCGGCATCCGCACCATGGAGACCCTGGTGGCCTATCTGGACACGGGGGTCCAGTGGGCGATCATCGGCACCCAGGCCGTGCGTGACCCCGGGTTCGTGCGCGCGGCGTGTGCGCGCTACCCGGGGCGGGTGATCGTCGGCCTCGACGCCTTTGATGGGCGCGTGGCGGTCGAGGGCTGGTCGCAGACGGCCGACCTCGACGCGGTGGCGTTCGCCCACACCTTCGCCGACGCCGGTGTCAGCGCCATCATCTACACCGACATCGGCCGCGACGGCATGCTCGAGGGCGTCAACGTCGAC
>CAYTWS010000346.1:0-2682 GCA_964442145.1 uncultured Ectothiorhodospiraceae bacterium
GCTTCGGCGGCGCCGGCGGCCAGCACGCCTGCCTGGTCGCCGATGCCCTGGGCGTCGACCGCGTACTCATCCACCCGTACGCCGGTGTGCTCTCGGCGTTCGGCATCGGCCTGGCCGATGTGCGCACGGTGCACGAGCAGGCCATGGAGAAGCCGCTCGCCGCCGGCATCGAGGACGAGCTGGAGTCCGTACTGGATACACTGGCCGAGGCCGCCCACGAGACGCTGGCGGCCCAGGACATCCCGGCCTCGGCGATTACGACCGAGCGCCGCGTGCACGCGCGCTACCAGGGCTCGGACACCGCCCTGCTGGTGCCCGCCGGTGACGCCGAGGCCATCCGTGACGCGTTCGAGCGGGCGCACCGGCAGCAGTACGGCTTCCACTCGCCCGACAAGACGGTGCTCGTCGAGACCGCCCAGGTCGAGGGCATCGGCACCAGCGACGCGCCCGACGAGGTGCCGGCACCGGCGGCGACCCGGGGCGGCGGCGCCGAGCCCGTGGCGCATCATCCGACGGTCATGGGGGCAACCGAGTACCCCGAGACCCCCTTCTTCGACCGCGCCGGGCTCGCCCCCGAGCAGCCCGTCGACGGACCGGCCGTCATCGTCGAGGCCAACAGCACCACCGTGGTCGAGCCGGGCTGGCGCGCCCGCGTGACCGGGCGCGGCGATCTCGTGGTCGAGCGCGTGACCGCGCGCGGCGGCGTCGACGACGCGACCACCGCCGTCGATCCCGTGCTGCTCGAGGTGTTCAACAATCTGTTCATGTCGATCGCCGAGCGCATGGGCACGGTCCTTGAGACCACGGCCTACTCCGTGAACATCAAGGAGCGCCTCGACTTCTCCTGCGCCGTTTTCAACGGCGACGGCGAGCTCATCGCCAACGCGCCGCACATGCCGGTGCACCTGGGCTCGATGGGCGAGAGCGTCAAGACGATCCACCGCGCCAACGCCGGGCGGATGAAACCGGGCGAGGCGTACATGCTCAACGACCCCTACAACGGCGGCACCCACCTGCCCGACATCACCGTGGTCGAGCCGGTGTTCGACGCGGCGGGCGAGGAGGTGCTGTTCTACACGGCCAGCCGCGGCCACCACGCCGACATCGGCGGCATCACGCCGGGCTCGATGCCGCCCGACAGCGAGACGCTCGATCAGGAAGGTGTGCTCATCGACAACGTCAAGGTCGTCGCCGACGGGCGCATCCGCGAGGATGCACTGCGCGAGCTCTTCCAGGGCGCGCCCTACCCGGCGCGCAACGTCGACAACAACCTGGCCGATCTACAGGCCCAGATCGCGGCCTGCGAGAAGGGCGTGCAGGAGCTCGAGCGTGCCATCGAGCAATTCGGCCTCGACGTAGTCCTCGCCTACATGGGCCACGTCCAGGCCAACGCCGCCGAGCAGGTCCGCCGCGTCATCGACGCCCTCGACGACGGCGAATTCGTCTACGCGATGGACGGCGGCGAGGAGATCCGCGTGGCGATCACCGTCGACCGGGACGCGCGCAACGCGCGCGTCGACTTCGCGGGCACGAGCGCGCAACATCCAGGCAACTTCAACGCGCCCTCGGCGGTGTGCACGGCAGCCGTGCTCTACGTCTTTCGCTGCCTGGTCGCCGACGAGATCCCATTGAACGGCGGCTGCCTGGAGCCCCTGGAGATCGCCATCCCCGAGGGGTCCATGCTCAAGCCCACCTACCCGGCCGCCGTGGTCGCGGGCAATGTCGAGACCTCGCAGGCGATCGTCGACACCTTGTTCGGCGCGCTCGGGGTGATGGCGGCGGCGCAAGGCACGATGAACAACTTCACCTGGGGCAATGCGCGCTACCAGTACTACGAGACCATCTGCGGCGGCAGCGGCGCCGGCCCGGACTTCGACGGCGCCAGTGCGGTGCACACCCACATGACCAACGCGCGCCTGACCGACCCCGAGGTCCTGGAATGGCGCTTCCCCGTGCGCCTGGACGCCTTCGCCATCCGCCGCGGCTCGGGCGGGCGCGGCCAGCACGCCGGCGGCGACGGCGTGGTGCGCAAGCTGCGCTTTCTGGAGTCGATGACCGCGTCCATCCTGTCGGGCCACCGGCGCGTGCCGCCCTACGGCATGGCCGGCGGCGAGCCCGGCGCGTGCGGGCGCAACACGGTCGAGCGCGCCGACGGCTCGGTCGAGACCCTGGAAGGCCGCGATCGCACCGAGATGGCCCCGGGCGACCGCTTCGTCATCGAGACGCCTGGCGGTGGGGGCTACGGTGAACCCGAATAGAGGTTGCGACACCGATTGGCCTCACGCAAAGACGCGAAGAACGCTAAGATCGAAAGATAATAGGACTTAGCTTGGGACACACCCATTCGTTGAAGAGTTCGACTGGCGATGAATGGTCGGACAATTAATGAAAGGTTCGGCGATGCACGGTTTATCCAGTCCGATGGATGCGAATGTTGAAATCGGGACATTGAACGTATGGGGCCGACGAACTCATTGGGCTCGCTCTTCGTTCGACGCGCAGTTCTCCGGAATCACCGAAGCCACGAAGTAAGATAATCGCTAGAGTCTGAGGAAAAAGAAATTCTTATCTTTTACGAAACTTAGCGCTCTTTGCGTCTTTGCGTGAGCGACATCAACCCAAACGAAGTCACTGACGGAAAAACATCCGATGATCCCCATGGTCGATTTGCAGGCGCAGTAC
>CAYTWS010000347.1:0-2681 GCA_964442145.1 uncultured Ectothiorhodospiraceae bacterium
AGTTCGGGCCGACGTCGGTCGCGCCCTGGACGTTGTCGTGGCCGCGGAAGATGTTCGCGCCACCGCCCTCCTTGCCGATGTTGCCCAGCGCCAGCTGGAGCACGCAGTAGGCGCGGGTGTTGTTGTTGCCGATGTGGTGCTGGGTGCCGCCCATGCACCACACGAGGGTGCCGGGACGGTTCTCGGCGAGCGTCTTCGCGGCCTGGTACATCTGCTCGCGCGGCACGCCGACGACGTCCTCGACCACGTCGGGCGTCCAGTTGGCGACCTCCTCGCGGATGTCGTCGAGGCCGAACACGCGCTGGTTGATGTACTCCGTGTCCTCCCAGCCATTGTCCAGCACGTGCCACAGGATGCCCCAGGTGAAGGCGACGTCCGTGCCCGGCCGGATACGGATGTACTGGTCGGCGTGCGCGGCAGTGCGCGTGAAGCGCGGGTCCACGACGATCATGCGGGCGCCGCTCTCCTTCGCCCGCAGGATGTGCTGCATCGCCACCGGGTGGGCCTCGGCCGCGTTCGAGCCGATGAAGATCATCGACTTCGAGTTGTGCATGTCGTTGTAGGAGTTGGTCATCGCGCCGTAGCCCCAGGTGTTGGCTACGCCGGCGACCGTGGTCGAGTGGCAGATGCGCGCCTGGTGGTCGATGTTGTTGGTGCCCCAGAACGCGGCGAACTTGCGCTGCAGGTAGGAGCCCTCGTTGCTGGACTTGGACGAGCCGCACCAGAACACCGAGTCGGGGCCCGACTTGTTGCGGATCTCCAGGAGCTGGTCGCCGATCTCCTCGACGGCCTGCTCCCACGACAGGCGCTTCCACTTGCCGTCGACGAGCTTCATCGGGTATTTGACGCGCTTCTCGCCGTGGCCGTGCTCGCGCACGGAGGCGCCCTTGGCGCAGTGCGCCCCGAGATTGAGGGGCGAGTCGAAGTCGGGCTCCTGGCCCGTCCAAACACCGTTCTGGACCTCCGCCATGACACCGCAGCCGACCGAGCAGTGGGTGCATACGGTGCGCCGGACCTCGGTCTCGACGCCCTCTTTGGGCGCCGTCTCGGAGGCCTGGGCGCGGCGCATCATGCCCGGACCGACACCCGTCGCCACGGCGGCGCCACTCAAGGTGATGCCCGAGCGCCGCAGGAACTCGCGCCGATTGATGCCCGCGCCCTCACTCGCCTGGGTCCAGGCGCTCTCGGTGGCGGCCGACGGGCTTCGCTTGCGGATCAATTTCATGGTGGACTTCTCCCGGGGCGGCTCAGCCGCGCGCCGTTTCGTAATACTTGCGGATGTGGTTCGTCTCGCGGTAGCGCTGCCCGGCGTCCGCGGTTGCGCCACCGGAGCCCGCCTGGGCCGGGCCGCCGGAGCGCATCAGCAGCGTCCCCGTCGCCGCGGCCGCGCCCATGGCGGCGATGTTGCGGAAGAATGCCCGGCGGGCGCCTTGGACCTTGGGTTGTTTTGTCTTCATGACGGACGTACCTCGCTATCGGCTGGGGCGGCTCGCGTCGTCTCGACGCCGAGCCAGCCGCGTTCGAACTCGACAAAGGCCGCGCCGAGACGGCCCACGTGGCGATAGAAGCGCGCGCACTGCGCGGACTGCATGTCGGCGAACAACGCCGGCATCCAGGAATCGATGTGCTCGCTGAAGAACAGGCGCTGGGTGGCGTCGTCCTGGCCCTCGGCCGGGTCGGCCAACAAGCCCATGACCTCGGCGAGCGCGCCTGCGTGATCCTCGGGATCGCGCACGCTCGCCTCGCGCTCGAAGCCGAGGATGGCGAGGTCGCGGCGTAGGGCGACCAGGGGGCGGTCCATCAGGAAGCCGGTCCGGTACCAGGACGCAAAGGGGACCAGCTCGCCGCGGCCGATACCGATGAATAGGTCGTGGAATTCGTCGTCGAGGGGGGCGGGCTCGGCCGTGGCTGCGGCCTCGGCGAGCGCGGACCAGGAAGCGGCGGGCTCACCCGCGTCGGGATCGGCGCCGCCCGCGCTCGAGCCGACGCACGCCACCTCCGCGAGCGTCGCCGCATCAGGGGGCTGGCGCAATAATGCCCCCAGGACCAACCAGCTCGTGGAGCGGAAGGCCGGTACTTCTCGGCCGGGGGTAAACCCCTCTTGGCCGTCGGGGTACGGGCTGACTTGCATCCACCTCTCCCGAGAGGGATTACAGCCAATGTAATGCGGGCGCCAGCGCGACGCAAACCCCCACGGGTCATCGGGACCCCGTGCGCCCCCGCGAAAGCGGGTCTAGCGCGAGGGGTTGACGCTGCCCTCGTCGCGCATCATGGCCTTGACGCGGCAGTCCTCACACAACCATAGGCGCTTACGCGCCGACTCGTCGGCGAACATCCAGTGGCTGGTCAGGCGTTCCTCCATGCGCTCGATGACCTTCTTGGGGGCGAACGCCTTGCCACAGCCGGGGCAGTGGTGCATCGGCTCCTCGTTGAGGACGCGCTCTTGCGGCTCGAGCTGCGCGGCGAAATCGATCTGCGGGCGCAGTCCGATCGCGTCCTCGGGGCACGTCACCTCGCACAGCCCGCACTGGGTACACCGGTCCTCACGGAACTTGAGCTCGGGGCTGTCGCCGCCGCCGATGACCGCCTGCGTGGGGCAGACGGAGACGCAGGCCATGCACAGCGTGCAGGCCTCGCCATCGACGTCGATGGCGCCGAACGGAGTGGCGCCGGGCAGCGCC
>CAYTWS010000348.1:0-2681 GCA_964442145.1 uncultured Ectothiorhodospiraceae bacterium
AGCGCAAGCCCGCCCACCGGAGGAATCGGGAACCGCAACGCCGGCTGTTGCCTTGACCACCGGATGCGCCGCGGCGGCCGGCCGCTGCAACGGGCATCGTGCGCCCCATTTCCCCGCTCAACCGCGCGCGCTAGAATGCGCCCTCATTCTATAAGCATAGTGCGAGCGGAGCAGTTCCATGCAGATTTCCCAAAATACCGTCGCGTCCATTGATTACAAGCTCAAGGACACCGACGGTCAGGTCCTCGATACCTCGGAGGGCCGCGAGCCCCTCACCTATCTCCACGGTGCGGGCAACCTCATCCCGGGCCTCGAGTCCGCGCTCGAGGGTAACGAGCCGGGCGACACGGTCTCGGTGACGGTCGATCCGTCCGAAGGCTACGGCGAGCGCGATGAGAACCTGATCCAGCAGGTCCCGAAGCAGGCGTTCGAGGGCGTCGACCAGGTCGAGTCCGGGATGCGCTTCCAGGCAACGGACGAGCAGGGCGAGCGCCGCATCGTCACGGTCACCGGCGTGGAGGGCGACGAGGTCACCGTGGATGCCAACCATCCGCTCGCCGGCCAGTCGCTGAACTTCGAGGTCAGCGTCGTCGAGGTACGCGAGGCCTCGCAGGAAGAGATCGAGCACGGCCACGCCCACACGGGCGACGAAGAGGACCACTAGCGGTTCTTGCAGGCGCGCGCTGCCCCGCCGGGGCGGCGCGCGTGGATCGGCGCCCCGGCGTGAGCCGGTCGCCAGCCGATGGATGCCAACCCGACGCCGTGGATGACCACGCGGCGACCCCGCCCCCAGCAGCTTTGGCCCCATCCTTATGATCGAGGCCCGCAGGACCTGGCAGGACGCGCTCAAGGTTTATACGCGTCCCGTGGTGCTGACGATGCTCTTCCTCGGGTTCTCCGCGGGGCTGCCGTTTTTGCTCGTATTCTCGACGCTGACGGCCTGGCTGCGCGCCGAGGGCATCGAGGTCGCCGCGATCGGCTTTTTCTCCTGGATCGGGATCCTCTACTCGATCAAGTTCATCTGGGCCCCGGTCGTCGATCGCCTCCCCCTGCCCGGCGTCACCCGGGTGCTGGGTCAGCGCCGCGGCTGGATGCTGCTCGGCCAGGCGCTGATCATGACGGGCCTCGCCGGGCTCGCCTTCAGCGACCCGACCGCCTCGCTCACCCCGATCGTCTTCCTCGCCCTGATGGTGGCGTTCGGCTCGGCGACCCAGGACATCGCCATCGATGCCTTCCGTATCGAGTCCGCGCCGGACGACATGCAGGCGGCCAACGCCGCCACCTACATGATCGGCTATCGCATCGGCCTGGTGATGGCGGGCGCGGTCGCGCTCAACATCGCGGATCTCGCGTCATGGACGGCGGCCTATCTGGCGATGGCGGCGTTGGTCTCGGTCGGGGTCGCCACCGTGTTGATCCGCCCGGAGCCGAGCAAACGCGTCACCCGCGTCGCCTACGAGCGCGAGCAACGGGTGCAGGATTACCTCGCCGCCAATCCCCACCACTCGCAGTTGAGCCGCCGCGTGATGGCGTGGCTCATCGGGGCGGTGGTCTGCCCGTTCGTCGATTTCTTCACGCGCTACGGCAAGTACGCGCTCGCCCTGCTCGTGCTCGTCGGGATCTATCGCATATCCGATATCTCGATGGCGGCGATGGCCAACCCGCTCTACATCGACCTCGGCTTCTCGCTGAGCGAGATCGGCACCATCACCAACGCCTACGGCATCGTGATGACCATCGTGGGCGGGCTCGTCGGGGGCCTGATGGTCACGCGCTACGGCATCGCCCGCATGCTCGTGGTCGGGGCGGCCCTGACGGCGGTGACCAACCTCTTTTTCGCCTGGCTGGCCGTGATCGGCTCCGAGATCGCGATGCTGGTGGTCACCATCAGCGCGGACAACATCTCCAACGGCTTCGCCAGCACCGTGCTCATCGCGTTCATGTCGAGCCTGACGAGCCGCGCCTACACGGCGACGCAGTATGCGCTTTTCTCGTCGCTGATGACGCTGCCCGGCAAGTTCGTCAGCGGCTTCTCCGGCATCGCCGTCGACGCCTGGGGCTATCCCTGGTTCTTCATCGGCATCGCTATCGCCGGCGTGCCCGCCGTCCTGCTCGCCCTCTGGTATGCCCAACGCCGCTGGCGCATCGACGCCGAGCCCGGCGGCACCGACCAACAGCCCGAACCGGCGTACTGAGCGATCTAGGACTTCGGATGAGAACCACGAATGGACACGAATGTGTTCTTTTACTGGCTCCAGGCCGGGATGGCCCCGCGGTCACATGAGCTGAAAAGAGCGCACTGAAAAACTGTAATGTCCGCGGCAGAGACCTTCAGCGGGCCACCTCTACTTCAATTCCTGTCTTTAAATAATTTATTCGTGTTCATTCGTGTTCATTCGTGGTTCTAAAAAACCCCCGTCAGAATGCGTAATCGTAGTCGATGACCAGCGGCGCGTGGTCGGAGAAGCGCTCGCCGGTGTAGACCCAGGCGTCGCGGATGGTGTCCTTCAGCGTGGGCGTGACGATGTGGTAGTCGATGCGCCAGCCGACGTTCTTCGACCAGGCCTGGCCGCGGTTGGACCACCAGGTGTAGAGGTTGGGCACGCCCGGGTGCACCACGCGGAAGGCGTCGACCATACCGACCTCGTCGAACACGCGATCGAGCCAGGCGCGCTCCTCGG
>CAYTWS010000349.1:0-2674 GCA_964442145.1 uncultured Ectothiorhodospiraceae bacterium
GTAAGCGATCAAACGAGACCGTTGTTCTCGCGTGCCGGGCGGCCCGATAGGCTCTCGTGTGCAATCCAACGCACGGGAGTCGACGATGAGTACCAGCCAATCGCGATCACCACGGCGTAGCCAGGCCGAGTGGCAACGCATCCTCGAGCGCTTCGAGGCGAGTGGTTTGACCCAAGCGGCCTTCTGCCGCGAGCAGGGGCTGTCGCTGAGCACCTTCGGCTACTGGAAGCGCCGACTGGGCGAGCAACGCCGTCCAAGCGAGCCGGATGCAAGCACCGGTGCGGGGGTGATCGACCTGAGCGCGCTCACCGACCGACCGCCGGGCTTCTCGGTTGAGATCCAGCTCGGCGATGGTGTCTCGGTCACACTGCGCCGCGGCTGATGCTCGCGCCTGCCTCGAGTGCGCGCGTGTGGCTCTACACGCGCGCGACCGACATGCGCAAAAGCTTTGCCGGGCTGGCCGCGCTGGCGCGCAACGCGCTCGGCGAAGAGCCCACCAGTGGCGATTTGTTCGTGTTCATCAACCGCCGATGCACTTACCTCAAGGTGTTGTATTTCGACCGCGGCGGTTATTGCCTGTGGTCGAAGCGCCTCGAGCAAGGCCAGTTCCATTATCCCGACAAGCGAGGCGAAAAAGTGGCCTTGGATGGCGTCGATCTCAACATGTTGATCGAAGGCATCGCGCTGTCCAGCATCAAGCGATACAAACGCTATACGCATCGAGGGCAGCGGCGGCAATCGGTATAATCGCGTGCCATGGCTGATGCGGGTGAGACAGTCGAGATCGAGGCGCACGAGCTCGAGCGCGTGCACCAGCGCAATCGCGCGCTCGAGCAGCGTAACCAGGATCTCGAGGGGCGTGTCGAGGCGCTGCAGCGCCAGCTCGACTGGCTCAAGCGCGAGCTCTTCTCGTCGAAGTCCGAGCGCCGCCGCGCGGTAGAGACCGGGGCGGCGACCGGCGAGCTCTTCGGTGGAAGCGCGCCTAGCGAGCCCGTCGGCGACGAGGACACCGAGACGCTCACCTCGACGCGCCGCAAGGCCAGCGGCAAGAACCGCGGTGACGCGGTCACCGAAGAGGGGCTGCGCTTCGACGCCGATGTGCCGGTCGAGACCATCGACGTCGCCGCCCCTGAGCTCGACGGCGCTGACGCCGACGAGTGGCACGTCATCGACTACAAGATCACCCATCGCCTGGCCCAGCGCCCGGGCAGCTACGTGGTGCTCGCCTATCGCCGGCCCGTGGTGCGCCACGAGACAGCCCAGACCGTGACCACGCCGTCGGCGCCGGCCAACGTTGTCGAGGGCAGCATCGCCGATGCGAGCTGGCTGGCGGGCTTGCTCGTCGACAAGTTCGTCTACCACCAGCCGCTGTATCGCCAGCACCAGCGCCTCGCCGATGCGGGGATCCAAGTCAGCCGGGCGACGCTGTCCCAGCTCGCCGACCGGGCGATCGACCTGGTCGCGCCCATCGCCGAGGCCCAGCATCGCCATATCCTCGAAAGCGCGACGCTGGCGATGGACGAGACCCCGATCAAGGCCGGGCGCAATAAGGCCACCGGCAAGATGGCCCAGGGCTGGTTCTGGCCGATCTATGGTGATGCTGATGAGATCAGCTTCACGTATGCGCCCCACCGCGGGGCGCGCCATGTGCACGAACAGCTCGCCGGCTTCACGGGGACGCTGATCAGCGATGGCCACAGCGCCTACGAGCGCTTCGCCCAAGACAACCAAGGCGTCACCCACGCGCAATGCTGGAGTCACACCCGGCGCCAGTTCATCGAGGCCGAAAAAGCCCACCCGCAAGCGGTCGGCGAGGCGCTCGAGCACATCCGCGGGCTCTATGAGGTCGAGGCCGCCATCCGCGACCGGCGCCTGGCGCCGGACAAGGCGTTGGCCTATCGCCTCGAGCACGCCAAGCCCCGTGTCGACGCCTTTTTCGAATGGGTCTATGACAAACGCCAGGATCCGACCCTGACGCCGAGCGACCCGTTGGCCAAAGCGCTTGCCTACGCGCACCAGCGCGAGGCCGCGCTGCGGGTGTATCTCAGCGATGGGCGCGTGCCGATCGACACCAACCATCTCGAGCGCGCACTGCGGGTGGTGCCGATGGGGCGCAAAAACTGGCACTTTTGTTGGAGCCAGGCCGGCGCCCGGCGCGTCGGTCTCATCCAGAGCCTATTGACCACGTGCCGGCTCCACCACGTCAATCCGTATACGTATCTCGTCGATGTGCTCCAACGCGTCGGTGAGCACCCCAACTGGGACGTGGTCAGTCTCACCCCGCGGGTGTGGAAGCAGCGCTTCGCCGGTCAACCGAGAGTCAGCGATGTCCAACGTACGCTCCATTGACATCGAGCATCTCACGCTCGACGAGCTCGTCGAGCTCAACGAGCGCGTGATCGAGCGCATCAAGTACCTCGAGCGCGTCCACGTCGCCGAGGCGATGCGTACGCTCAACCTGGGTACACGCGTGCGCTTCGAATCGAGTCGGGACGGCCTCCAAACCGGGCGCCTAGCCAAATTCAATCAGAAATCAGTGACGGTGCTGACCGACGATGGCAAGAGGTGGAACGTGGCCCCCAACATCGTCGAGCCGATCGAAGACACCGAATCCTAAAAGCCCCTGCCCCGAAGGGGCAGCGCCAGGTCAAGACGGCTCAGACTGATCGCTTAC
>CAYTWS010000350.1:0-2673 GCA_964442145.1 uncultured Ectothiorhodospiraceae bacterium
CCATCGAGTCGGCCGGCTACCGCCGCGGCGCCCAGATGGGCGTGCTGCGCGTGGATCACCCGGACATCCGCGACTTCATCGAGGCCAAGTACGAGCGCGGTCAGCTCTCCAACTTCAACGTCTCGGTGGGCGTGACCGACGAGTTCATGCAGGCGGTCGAGGACGACCAGTACTTCGAGCTGGTGCACGAGTCCGAGCCCGCGCCGCGGCTGAAGGACGAGCGCCCCGAGATCCACTTCGACGAGGCCAAGGGCAAGTGGGTCTACGAGCGCGTGCGCGCCCGCGAGATCTGGGACTACGTCATGGAGGCGACGTACGACCACGCCGACCCGGGCGTGCTGTTCCTCGACCGCATCAACGCCGAGAACAACCTCTGGTACGCCGAGCACATCCAGGCCTGCAACCCCTGCGTGACCGGCGACACCTGGGTGCATACGGCCGATGGCCCGCGCCGCGTCCAGGAGATCGTCGGCCAGCCGGTGGACCTGCTGGTCGACGGCGAGCGCCACGCCTCCACCGAGGCCGGCTTCTTCGTCACCGGCGAGAAGCCGGTGTACGAGCTGCGCACCCGCGAGGGCCAGCGCCTGCGGCTGACCGACGACCATCCAGTCCTGCGCCGCGCCTACGACACCGAGGGCTTCGCCCACGACGAGTGGACGCCCGCCGGCGAGCTCAGCGCGGGCGACGAGATCGTGCTGCACGATCACGGCCTCGCCATCGAGTGGAGCGGCATCTCCAACGAGGAGGAGGGCTACCTGCTCGGGCGCGTGAACGCGGATGCCGATTACGACGGTGGCGACGAGGCCCCCAGCCTGGCCGCCGCCGCGCCGCAGCTATCCGCCGCGCTGTCGGCCGTGGGTGCGATCGGCCCCGATCGCGGCGCCGCCTTCGCCCGCGACGTGCGCACCCAGAGCGCCCCCGCCAACGCCCCGTCCTACGACGGCGTGGGGCCGCTGGCGGCCAAGTTCGGCATCGAGCCCGGTGCGCGCGCCGTCACCGACCGCGTCGAGCAGGGCTCGAGCGAGTTCTACGAGGGCTTCCTGCGCGGCCTGTTCGACACCGAGGGCCGCGTCGAGGACACCCGCGTCGTCCTGACCGGCCTGGAGCGCGCGGCGCTGGCCGGCGTCCAGCGCATGCTCGCGCGCCTGGGCATCGGCAGCAGCATCCGCAGCGAGACCAAGCCGACCGACATCGACGAGTGGTCCGGCGACGACGCCCTCGCCCGCCGCCAGCTGCGGGCCGAGCACGAGCTCTCCATCATCGCGGGCCACCGCGAGGCATTCGCCGAGCGCGTCGGCTTCTCCGACCGCGCCAAGGCCGAGCGCCTCGCGCTGACGCTGTACGCCCGCAGCCCCGAACGCGCGCCATGGACGGCCATCTTGACCAGCCTGACCGAGGCCGGCACCGAGACCGTGTACGATGTCCAGGTCCCGGGCATCCACGCCTTCGATGCCAACGGCCTGTACGTGCACAACTGCGGCGAGCAGATGCTGCCGGCCTACGGCTGCTGCTGCCTGGGCTCGATCAACGTGACCGAGTTCATCGAGCAACCCTTCACCGAGAACGCGCACTTCGACGCGGACCGCTTCGGCCGCGCCGTGCGCGATGCCATCCGCATGCTCGACAACGTGCTCGACGCCACCGCCTGGCCGCTGCCCGAGCAGGCCAAGGAAGCCGAGGCCAAGCGCCGCGTCGGCCTGGGCTATCTCGGCCTGGGCGACGCGCTGATCATGCTCAACAAGCGCTACGACAGCCCCGAGGGCCGCGAGATGGCCGCCGAGATCTCGCGCGTGATGCGCGACGAGGCCTATCGTGCCTCGGTCGATCTGTCGCAGGAGAAGGGCCCGTTCCCGCTGTTCGACGCCGACAAGTTCCTCGAGGGCGAGTTCGCCTCGCGCCTGCCCGAGGACATCAAGAGCGGCATCCGCGAGCACGGCATGCGCAACAGCCACCTGCTGTCGATCGCGCCGACCGGCACGATCACGCTGGCGTTCGCGGACAACGCCTCCAACGGCATCGAGCCGCCGTTCTCCTGGACCTACACGCGCAACAAGCGCATGCCCGACGAGTCCACCAAGAAATTCGAGGTGGAGGACCACGCGTTCCGCGTCTGGCGCCAGCAGGGCAACGACCCCGGCCCCGTGATCGAGGGCCGCTACGTGAACCTGCCGGAGCAGTTCGTCTCCGCGCTGGAGATGCGCGTCGAGGACCACATGCAGATGATCGCGGCGGTGCAGCCGTACATCGACTCGGCCATCTCCAAGACCTGCAACGTCCCGGCCGACTACGACTACGGCGGGTTCCGCGAGCTCTACTCGCGCGCCTGGCGCGCCGGTGCCAAGGGCCTGACCACCTTCCGCCCGAACGACGTCACCGGCGCCGTGCTCGAGACCAGCCACGACACCGAGACCCCGGCCGAGTTCGATACCTCGGACGCCGACCGCCGCCTGCGCCTGGACAAGGCGCCGCAGCCGGCGCTGTCGAGCCTGCGCTGGCAGAACCGCCCGACGTTCACCGACGGCAACCCGGCCAAGACCTACATGGTCGACCACCCGGGGGGCAAGTTCGCCGTGTTCGTCGGCTATGTCGAGAACGGCGAGAAGCACCCGTTCGAGATGTGGGTCAACGGCGCCGAGCAGCCGCGCGGCGCGGGCGCCATCGCCAAGGCGCTGT
>CAYTWS010000351.1:0-2665 GCA_964442145.1 uncultured Ectothiorhodospiraceae bacterium
CCGATCATGCATGTGAACTATTACGAGGCCGAGGCCTACTGCAACTGGGCGGGCCGGCGCCTGCCGAGCGAGCTCGAGTGGGAGGTCGCCGCCAGCCGCGCGCCCGACGCGGCCGGCGAGGCGCTCGTCCCGGGCAAGCGCCTCTACCCCTGGGGCGACGCCTTCCCGCAGCCGGGGCACGCCAACCTCGACGGCTACCGCCTGGACACGGTCGACGTCGCGGCGCTGCCCGACGGCGACAGCGCGTTCGGGTGCCGCCAGATGCTGGGCAATGTCTGGGAGTGGACGTCGTCGACGTTCGCTCCTTACCCGGGTTTCGCCGTCGATCTCTACCGCGACTACTCCCAGCCCTGGTTCCCGGAGGGGCGCAAGGTCTTGCGTGGGGGCTCCTGGGCCACGCGGGCGCGGCTGATCAACAACCATCACCGCAACTTCTTCCTGCCCGATCGCAACGACCTGTACGCGGGCTTCCGGACCTGCGCGCGCTGAGGCCCAGGTCCCCGCATCCGCCGGCGGGGCACCGCCGAAGCCGCGCCGACTGAACGCCCAAGGGCAACAACAACGGAGACGGAGATCATGCAACGCACGCTTGGCTTGCTCACGGCCGCCGCACTGCTGTCGCTCGCGTCGATCGCCAGTGCCGAGACGCTGGTGTTCACCGCCATCCCCGACCAGGACGAGACCGAGCTCAAGAGGCGCTTCGGCCAGGTGGCCGACTACCTCGAGGGCGAGCTCGACGTCGACGTGCGCTATGTGCCGGTCAAATCGTATGCGGCTGCGGTGTCGGCGTTCCGCAACAATCAGGTCCAGCTCGCCTGGTTCGGTGGGCTATCGGGCGTGCGTGCGCGCCAGGCCGTGCCCGGCTCGCGGGCCCTGGCCCAGGGCATCGAGGACACCCAGTTCCGCACGTATTTCATCGCGCATGACAGCGCGGGCCTGAGCCCGAGCGAGGACTTCCCCGCCGGCATCGAGGGCAAGACGTTCACGTTCGGCTCCAAGGGCTCGACCTCGGGGCGCCTGATTCCTGAGTTCCACATCCGCGAGCACTTCGGCCGGGCGCCCCAGGAAGTCTTCGACCGCGTGGGCTTCTCGGGCAACCACACGCGCACGATCGCCCTGGTCGAGTCGGGTACCTATCAGGTCGGGGCACTCAACTTCCAGGTCTGGCAGGACCAGGTCGAGCAGGGCAACGTCGATACCGGCGCCGTCGAGGTGATCTGGAAGACACCGACGTATCCGGACTACCAGTGGACCATCCGCGGTGACGTCGACGAGCGCTTCGGCGAGGGTTTCGCCGACCGGGTCCAGAAGGCGCTCATCAACATGGACGATCCCGAGCTGTTGGAGCGCTTCCCGCGCGAGGGCTTCGTCGCCGCGGACAACAGCGACTACGATCCCATCCGGCGCACCGCCGAGAAGCTCGACCTGATCGACTGATGGCGGTGTTCGCGCTCGAAGACGCGCGCGCGAGCTACGGGGATCAGCACGTCCTCGGGCCCGTGTCGCTGACGGTCGAGGCCGGCGAGCACGTCGCGCTCGTGGGCCGCAGCGGCGCGGGCAAGTCGACGCTGCTGTCGCTGCTGCACGACCCCCGGCGCCGCGACATCGCCTTGATGCCGCAGGAGCTGGGGCTCGTGCAGACCTTGTCGGTGTTCCACAACGTCTTCATGGGGCGCCTGGGCGCCAATCCCACCTGGTACAACCTCGCCAATCTGGTGCGTCCGTTCGACCGCGAGGTCGCGGGCGTGACGGCGGCGCTCGAGCCGCTGGGCATGGCCGGCAAGCTGTGGGCCCGTGTAGGCGAGCTCTCCGGGGGGCAGCGCCAGCGCACGGCGGTCGCACGCGTGCTTTACCAGGGCGCCGAGGTCTTGCTCGCCGATGAGCCCGTCTCCGCACTCGACGTCACGCGCGCCGACGACGTCATGAGCGTGCTCACGCGCACGTACGGGACCTCCGTGCTGGCCATGCACGACGTCGATCTCGCGCTACGCCACAGCAGCCGCATCGTCGGCATCGACAGCGGCCAGGTCGTGCTCGACGAGGCCAGCGAGCGCCTGACCGCCGAGGACTTGTGGCCGCTCTACGAGTACGAGCGTAAAGCGGGCTGAGCAGTGGGGTAGCACCCGCAAGCTCCGAGGCTCGCCGAGGCGCCAAGAACGCCGAGGAAAGAGAGATGAACTAACGCGCTTGGCGTCTTGGGGGTACCCCCGAAGCGCGCCATTAGGGCTGTTCACCACCTCGCTTGTTGGATCACGCAAAGCCGCAAAGAGGGCGAAGGAAGTGCTTGCTTGGCGTGCTTGGCGTCTTGGCGAGCGTCTTCATTCATTGAGAAGGCGTCGCAAGAGGGCACTGGTTTGATGCATCGCGGACCATGTCATAAGGGGCAGCCGGGAGACGCGTCGCGATGATCCGTTCGCCCATGGTGCGCACCAGCCTCGGATTCGTCGCCGTGGCGATGGTGTGCCTGGTCTTCGCCGACCTCGAGATCGCCTCGGTCAATCCTTGGAGTGAGCTCGCCCGGCTCGCCGCGGGCATCGTCACGCCCGACTTCACCGCGGTGGACGCGCTCGGCACGGCGCTAGTGCGCACCGTGGCGTTCGCCTTCGTCGGCGTTGCCCTCGGCGTCGTGGGCGGCTTCTTCCTCGCGCTCGTGGTCGACGGGCGC
>CAYTWS010000352.1:0-2660 GCA_964442145.1 uncultured Ectothiorhodospiraceae bacterium
GTGGGCCCCGGTAGCAGGCCGCGGGCGATCCAGCGGCGGTCGTCGGCGCCCAGGCGCGGCCGGGCGAAGGGATCGGTGGGTTTGACTCGGCGCAGGTGCTCGACGATGCACCAGCCCCCGCGGATGATGAGCTTGATCTCGGCGCGCAAGCGTCCACGCAGGCCGCGCGGCAGTCGACGCCCTTGGTAGAGCCACCAAGCGGCGCGCTCGATCTGCTCGGTGAGCAGCGTCTGCACGGGCGGGTGGGGCTCACCCGTCGCCAGCATCTCCACCGTGACACCATGGCGGGCGAGGTCGCGCTCGGGGATGTAGAGCCGGCCGCGATCGACCAGGTCTTGGCGTAGATCCTGAAGGAAGTTGATCAGCTGGAGCCCCGTGCACACCGCGTCGGCGGCGGCGACGTTGGGGCCACTGGCCGAGTTGGTGAGATGGAGCAACAGCCGGCCGACGGGATTGGCCGAGTGCTCGCAATACCCGAGCAAGTCCTCGAACGACCAATAGCGATGCTGGGTGACGTCTTGGCGGAAGGCGACCAGTAGCGAGCGCAGCTCGTGATCGGGCAGTCCGAAGCGGTGGATCGCGTCCCCGAGCGCCACCCACAGCGGATCGTCGTCGCCGCCTTGGCCGCGCAGCACGCGCTCCAGCTGTGTCTCCATCGCGTCCAGCGCGGCGAGGCGCTCATGGGGCGGGGCCGAGCCCTCGTCGGCTAGGTCGTCGCCGCGCCGTGCGAACACGTAGATCGCCGCGACGGGACCGCGCAGGCGTTTGGGCAGCAGGCGCGAGGCCACCGGGAAATTCTCGTAGTGGCGATGGGCTTGCGCCAGGCAAGCCTTGTAAGCGTCCTGCGCGTTCATGGCGTTGTGCTACGATCACGCGACGTGGCCGCGCAACCGGGGAGGCGGTTCATGAAGAGAATACTCCGTTCGTTCGCACTCGGCTTGCTCGTGGGCGGCCTCGTGGGCTTCTCGTTCGGTATGAACATCGCCAAGAACCAGCCGTTGTTGTCCAATCCTTTCGCGAAGGTGCCGGTGGCCGAGCGCGCGGGCCGCGCTGCCAGCGACGCCGCCGACCAAGCGAAGGAAGGCGTAGAGGCCGCCGGTGAGGCGGCCCAGGAGACCCTCGAAGGCGACCCGTAGCCACGACCGCGGCGGTTGCCCTGGCTCAACGGGGTGGACCCGTCTCGTCGTCGTCGCTCGCGTTGGGCCCGCCGCCATGTTCGCTGCCGGCAGCGGGCTCCGCCATGCTACCGGTGCCGTGGGGCGCCGCCAGCGTCGCCCCGGGGTCGATCCCCAGCTCGGCGAGCCGGCGGGCGGCGGGTCCGAGCTGGTGCTCGAGCGCAGTCACGGCGCGGTTATAGGTGGTCGCGCTCGGGCGCAGCGCCGCGCCGCCGCCGCCGAGGCGCTCGGCCAAGTGGTATACCTGCTCGTAGAGGCAGGCGCCCTCCTCGCGCAGCCCCTGCGCACCCTCAACCAGCGTCTGCTGACGCCAACCCGAAGCGATCGTCTGCAACAGGGCGAGCAGACGGGTCGGCGACGCCAACAACACGTTCCGCTGGTACGCCTCTGCCTGTAGGGCCGGATCGGCGTCGAGTGCGGCCGACAGGAACTGCTCGCCCGGCAGGAATAGCACCACGAGCTCGGGCGGGCGCCGCAACTGCGACCCGTACGGCGCGCTGCCCAACGTCACAACCTTATCGCGTACCGCCCGCGCAAAGCGCGCCATCTCGCCCTGGCGCTGCTTGGCGTCGCTGGCCCGCACCGCACGCACGAAGGCCTCGGTCGAGATCTTGGCATCGACGGCGACGGTGCGCCCCTGAGGCATGTACACCGTCACGTCGGCAGCGGCGGCGCCCGTTGCATCCGGCTCGACGCGCTCACAGTGCTCGACCATGCCGGCGAGCTCGATGACGCGCTCGAGCGTGAGCTCGCCACGACCCCCGTCGTGGGGTACCGTTGGGGATGGTGCCGCGGCTTGTCCATCCGTTTGTGCATGGACCCGGGCGTCGCCCTGGGCCAACGAGCGCAGTCGCTCGGTGAGGGCATCGATTGCCTCGCTGCGATCGCGCTCGCGCTGGCTCAAGCGTCGCTCGGTCCGTCTCAGCGCCTCCCGGATAGGGCCCACGACAGGCCCGGCCGCCGGCTCGGGAGTGGCTCGTTCCATCCGGATGCCTTTTTCGGGGGGTGTGCCGACCGGGTGGCTATGTGGCATCAGGCCCTCGTCGCTGGGCTCGTGCGGGTTGGGCGGCCGACGTGCCAAGCCATGGGCGAGCTCGTACTTGAGGTCTTGCTTTTCCCGCACGAGCTGCATGCGCATCTCGATCTCGCCCTGGAGCCGGCGATTGTCCCGATGCAGGGCATGCAGACGTCGGCGCAGGGCGAAGTAGGTCGCCGACCAAGAGATGATGATGGCCGCGATCACGGCGAGCGCCAGTGATAGCAGCAACGTGAGTGTCACGACGCCTGTGCATCCCCCCGGATCTCGAGGTACTCGCAAAGCTCGCCCGGCGTGTCGATGAGCGCGGACGCCCCCCAGTCGGACGGTACGGCATCGACCCCGAGATAGCCGAACAACGCGACCACGGTGCGCATGCCCGCGCGGTTGCCGGCGCGGACGTCGCGCTCGTCGTCGCCGACGTAGACCGCGCGGGCAGCGATGGTGCC
>CAYTWS010000353.1:0-2655 GCA_964442145.1 uncultured Ectothiorhodospiraceae bacterium
CGGGGCCTTCGACCGAGAGCTCGAGATCGACGTCGCCGTCATCCCATTCGGCGGGGGGGTCGCGGTCGGCTCGCGCCTCCGTCTCGGCCTCGGGTGCGCTCGTCTCGCCCTCGGGGTCGAGCTCGAGATCGGCCAGCTCGAGCTCGTCCACCTTCCCATCGCCATGCTCGGTTGGGCCGGCGGCCTCCGGGTCATCGCCGCTGTCGGGATCGGTCGAAACGGCTCGATCATCCGGCGGCGGCGCCGGCTCGGGCTCAAGCTCGAGTTCGTCCACCACCCCATCGCCATGCTCGGTTGGGCCGGCGGCCTCCGGGTCATCGCCGCTGTCGGGATCGGTCGAAGCGGCTCGATCATCCGACGGCGGCGCCGGCTCGGGCTCGGACTCGGGCTCGGACTCGGGCTCGGACTCAAGCTCGAGCTCGAGCCCGCCCGTCGCCGCCTCGTCCCCGGCCATGGGGTCGGCCTGATCGGCGGCCGCCACCGCGGCGCCTTCCCCCGCGTCGCTCGGCTGTGATTCAGCGGGCCACGCACGCTCGACCTCGGCGTCGTCGTCTGCGGGGGCGCCACCGGCCTCCGATGGCTCCCCCGCAGACATGGGTGCGTCCGCATCAGCCGCGGCGCCGGGCGCGCTCGAGTCGGCCTCACCGGACTCGATGACGACCTGCTCGTCCTCACTGTGACTGACGGGCTCTCCACCCGTCTTGAGCGCAGCCACCGCCCGGGAAGCACTCTCGAGCAAATGCGTCATGCCGGCGCGGTCGTGATCGACCGCCTCCAGATAGTATTCCAACCCGGCGACGACGTCGGCGAGCAAAACCTGGGTATGGTCATCCGGGCGCGTCCGACGCTCGACGAGCTCCGTCTCGATGTAACGACGCAGGTCCCGCACCAAGGGCAAGGCCGATTCGAGCGGCAGCATCGCCATGGCGCCCTCGAGCTCAGCCAACAGCGCGGGCGCCTCGGCCACCGCCTCGTGGCCCGCTTCGGGATCGCCGCAATAGGCACCGATGGCCTCGCGCAACTTCGATAGATCATCCAGCGCGGCTGCGATCACGGCCGACAGCAGCGGGCGGTACTCGGAATCGGGCAGATCCCGGATCGCCAAGGCGCCGGCATCGCTGGCCGAGGCATGCACGGGCCGGCCGCTCTCCAGCGCAGTGAGATCGCTGTCCGCGCGCACGAGGACATCGGCGAGGGCCTGCATGCGCACGTCGGCCCGGTCGGCATCCGACGCGTCGAGCTCGGCCAGGGCCTCGGCCTCGCGCCGCAAGATCTCGTGATTGTCCGTGAGACCCACCATGCTGAACGTATCGGCCACCTGTTTCAGGCGGTCGGGCAAACCCTCGAGCACGTCGGGGCGGCGTTCCTCGCTGTGGACGTAGATCTCCACGGCATCGCGAATGCTGGCGAGGTCGTCGCGGATGCCCTGGCCGACCACCTCGAGCAGGCCCCGATTCGGCCCCTCGAAATCGGCCTCCGCGCCGCTGCCGGGCAGGAGCTCTTCGAGCTGGTAGGCCTCCTTGACCTCGCGTACGCGCGGGCTATCCGAGCCCGAGCGGGCGACGTAGTAGAGCAAGCTCCGCAGCAAGTCGAGCGGGATGGTGCGCTCGAGCGCACCCTCGCCCTCGCGTACCAGCTGGCTCAAGAGTCGCTCGACCCGAGCCATCAAGACCTTGACGTTGGGATCTTGCTCGAGCCCTTGGTCGGACAGCGATTCCGTTAGGGCGCCGCATACGCGCCAGAGGCGCTGCGTCGCCGGGTTCGCCGTCGCTTGCGCGAGCTCCTGGAGGACACTGCCCAGCTCATCCAGCGACTGCTCGATCGCCTGGCCGCAATACCAGCCCAGAAGCGCCCGCTGGAACCGGGGCCGGAGCCGTTTGGCGGTCGACTGGATGGCACCGTCATCGCGCCCGCCTGTCGCATCCGCGCCGGTGGTTGCCACCGGCTCCAAGTCGGGCTTGAACACGTCGCGCTCGGACAGCGGCTGGCCACCGCGCGCATCCCGCAGCTCATTGATCAGTGGCAGCAGGACGGCAGGGCGATCACGTCGCCCCGTTCGGATCCGGTCGAGATAATCGGGTAGCTTGAAAATCCCCTTGAGCAGGACCTCGAGCGCGGGCTCTTGGTGCTCTAGCTGGCCCTGCGAAAGAGCCGCTGCAAGCGCGCGCATCTCGTCGACCAGAAGCGTGGGCCCGTCGAGGTCGAGTAGCTCCAGCGTGCCCCGGATCTCGCGAAGGCGGCTCGTTACCCCCTCCGCACCCGTCGCGGGATCGTCGCTCTCCAGGCTTTGCTCGAGCGTGCGCTGGACTTCCTCGACCAGCGGTGCGAGCTCGCGGAGGACCGTCTCGACGGAATTGATTTCGACCGTCTGTGCGTTCATCGCTCGGTTGCCATGGATCCCGTGGCCGGCTCTCTAGACGAGGCCCGCGGTACCCCCCTCCATCGTGGCGGTCTCATCCTCATCCCGGCTCTGGCGCGGGTCGAGCTCTTCGGGCAACTTGAAGCCCGTCACGGAATCACGCAACTCCTTCGACAAGGCCGTCAGCTCGCCAATCGATGTCGCGGTCTCGCTGGTGCCGTCCGAGGTCTGGATCGTGATGCCCTGAATGACGTTCATCTTTTCCGAAATCTCGACTGCCGTCGAGGCCTGCTGCT
>CAYTWS010000354.1:0-2647 GCA_964442145.1 uncultured Ectothiorhodospiraceae bacterium
CACTCATCCAGGCGGTGCACGCCCACGCCGAGGAACTGGGCGTGTCGGGCATGCACTGGCTGTTCCCGGCGGCCGCGGACCTGGCCCGCCTGCGCGCGAGCGGCCTCATCGTGCGCAACGACATCCAGTACCACTGGACCAACCCCGGCTACCGCGACTTCGATGACTTCCTCGATCGCATGAGCAGCCGCAAGCGCAAGAAACTGCGCCGCGAGCGCCGCCGCGTGGGCGAGCAAGGCATCGAGCTCGTGCGCCGCCGCGGCGATGACATGACGACCGCCGAATGGGGCTTGGCGCACCACTTCTACGCCACGACCTTCGAGCGCAAATGGAACATCCCCGTGTTGTCGCGCGGCTTCTTCGAGGAGGTCGGCACCACCATGGGCGAGCAGCTCGTGGTGGTGCTGGCCTACGACGGCGCGACCGCGGTCGGCGGCGCCATCCTGGCGCAGGGCGGCGACACCTTGTACGGCCGCTATTGGGGCTGTGACGACACCTATCACAGCCTCCACTTCGAGGCGTGCTACTACCAGGGGATCGAGCACGCCATCGAGCACGGCCTGGCGCGCTACGAGCCCGGCGCCCAAGGCGAGCACAAGATCCCGCGCGGGTTCCTGCCGACCTGGACCCACTCGGCCCACTGGATCGCCCACCCGGGCTTCCGCGAGGCGATCGCCGACCACGTCGCCCGCGAGCGCGCCGTGCTGGCCGAGCACTTCACCGAGCTCGAGGCGCTGTCGCCGTTCAAGCGGGGGGACGGCTGAGTCCTCGCCGTATAGGCGCCTCGCGCTGCGCCCAGCGCGCCGGCCCGAGGCGCTCGACGGGCATAGGGCCCCTCCGGCCGTAGCGCCCCGATCACTTGCACGCCCACCCGACGGGCCCAAGGCGCCAGTGTCCGGCGCGCACCGTAGCGTTGATGGAGAGGGTGGTCTCAGGCCGGGCGAGCGCGCCATGGGCCCACGAGTAGCGCCGGCCCCACGCACCCAACGCCTGTATGGGGCGCACCGGATCCGCGCGCGAGCCTGCGTCGCCCGGCAGCGGCTGCATCGCGGGCCGCCAGACCAGCGCGACCCGTGCCACCGCCGCGAGCAACCACCGCCATCGACCGTTCGCCAGCAACGCCAGCGACCCCGTCGTCGCCTCGGCGTTCGTCTCGACCCGGCTGCACGCCGCATTTGGCGCGCACACAGTCGCTGTTGCTAAGCTAGCCTAGCTCTTTGGCACGCGCGATACGGCGCCCACGCGGCCGTTACGCAAGCACCACACCATCCCAGCTTACTGGGCAGCGCAGGATGCCAGTGGCGCTACTACCGCCCGACGACTATGTACCGTTCCCGTCGGTCGACTTGGCCGCGGAAACGCCGAACGGGCTGCTCGCGGTCGGTGGCAGCCTGCGCCCACGCCGACTGCTCGCGGCCTACCGCCACGGCATCTTCCCCTGGTTCGGTGAGGGCGAGCCCATCCTGTGGTGGGCACCCGATCCGCGCTGCGTGATCTTCCCCGAGCGCTTCCACGTCTCGCGCAGCCTGCGCCGGACCCTCAACCGGCGGCACTTCGAAGTGACCCGCAACGCCGACTTCGAGGCCGTCATCCAGGGCTGCGCCGCCCCGCGCGCGGATAGCCCCGGTACGTGGATCATCCCGCCCATGATCGAGGCCTATTGCGAGCTCCACCGCCAGGGCTACGCCGTGTCGTTCGAGTGCTGGCGCGACGGCGCCCTCGCGGGCGGCGTCTACGGGGTGCAGCTGGGCCGGGTGTTCTTCGGCGAGTCGATGTTCAGCCGCTGCAGCGACGCCTCCAAGGTGGCGTTGCACGCGGTCGCCGGCTGCGGCGATTTCGACTTGATCGACTGCCAGCTGCCAACCCCGCATCTCGAGCGCCTCGGGGCCGAGAGCATCGAGCGCACCCGATTCGTCGAGCTGTTGGCCCAGCTCGGCGTCCAGGCGTGATCGAGCCCCGGGGCAGCCTGCCCCACGCCGAGGCCGCGGTGTCACGCGAGCGTCACGACGCTCCGTCACCATCGAGAGCCATTACATCATTGGACCCGTTCGATGGCTCTCGAGCTGGAAGACCTTTGGGCCGAGCGCGAGCCCCGCGGCGACGATCCCGAGCGCGAGCCCGACGACGGCATGTCGCTGTGAGCGCTGCGTGGGCTAGCGGCAACTGCTAGCCTCGCCCGCTCGTCACGACCGTCGGGGCGGGCCCATGAATCTCTGGTTTCGCATGCTGGCGCTGTTTTGGCGCATGCGTCGCGCCGAACGCGTGGATATCGCTGACGAGCGCGTATGTGCCCGGGCCTATGTCCAGGGTCTGCTGCGCGGCCCCGACGGCAATGTTGCCCCAGCGGCCATCCTCGAGACAGTGGGCGCAGCGGGGCGCGAGCCACCGGCCGACCCGCCGCCGATGGCCGGCCCGAACGCCTCTTGATCCACCCGCCCATGTGCTACGGGCGACGCGATCGCCACGTTACGGCGGCCGATTCGCCCCGTAACCCTTCTGGGCGTGGCCTGTGTGGCGCCATTCGGCGTTGCGTTCCACTGGCGTAGGCCCCGCTACGCTCGCTCGCCGCGCCTTGCCTGCACCACGCGGGCCACGCCCTGGTAACCGGGGGAAGTGCCAACAGGCCCTAGTTCGCCGGTAGGTCGAG
>CAYTWS010000355.1:0-2643 GCA_964442145.1 uncultured Ectothiorhodospiraceae bacterium
CTGGTGGCCAGGGAGAGAATCGAACTCCCGACACCGCGATTTTCAGTCGCGTGCTCTACCTACTGAGCTACCTGGCCGCGAGCGGTTGGCGGCGCGCTGGGCCACGCGCCGAACGCGGATTACACCGCTTGCGCCGCCCGCGCGTCAAGCCAGAATCCCTTGGCCGCTGCCCAACAGCGGATCGGTGATGCGCCGGATGGGTGCGGGCAGCCCGCCCGGGGCGCCGTCGTCGCCGTACCACGCCCAGCCGTCGTCGGCGGCGAGCGCGGCGGGCGTCTCGGCGCGGACGTAGTGCGGGTGGATGCGTAGGCGAAAATGGGTGAAGGCGTGCTCGACCGGGGCCAGGGGCTCGATTGGCACCTCGCCCAGCCGCGCGGCCAGCCAGGCCTCGAGCTGGTGGGCGTCGGCGAACTCGGGCAGGCTCCACAGGCCCCCCCAGATGCCCTGCGGGGCACGGCGCTGCAGGAGAATGGCGCCATCTGTGGCCCGTTGCAGCACCAGCACGGACGCTTGCCGCCGCGGCACGGCGCGCTTGGGCTTGGCCGCGGGGATCCGCTCGGTCGCACCCGCGTGGTACGCCCAACAGGCGTCCGCAACGGGGCAGGCATGGCACAGCGGCCGGCGCAGGCACACCGAGGCGCCCAAGTCCATCATGCCTTGATTGTAGGCAGCGACCCGTTCGCTCGGTGTGCGCGCATCGGCGGCGCGCCAGAGCTCGCGCTCGGCCGCTGCCCGCCCCGGCCATTGCTCGAGCCCGATCTGGCGCGCCAGCACCCGCTTGACGTTGCCGTCGAGGATGGGCTGGCGCTGACCGGCGCCGAGGCTGAGGATGGCCCCCGCGGTGGACCGGCCGATGCCGGGCAGCGCCATCAACTCGTCCAACGACGACGGCACCTCGCCGCCGTGGTGGGCAACCATCGATTGGGCGGCGCGATGGAGATTGCGCGCGCGCGCGTAGTAGCCCAGCCCCGACCACAGCCGCAACACCTCGTCGAGCTCGGCGTCGGCCAACGAGGCGACATCGGGGAAGCGGTCGAGGAAACGCTCGAAATAGCCGCGCACCGTCTCTACGCGGGTCTGCTGCAGCATGATCTCGGAGATCCACACGCGATAGGGCGTCGCGGGGCGTTGCCACGGCAGGTCGTGGCGCCCGTGGCGCTCGTGCCAGGCGAGGACGCGCTGGGCGAAGGTGTCGCTGTCGTTGGGCGCCACACTGGCCTCCCGGGCTTCGTATTGCATCGGCCGCAGCGCACACGCCATTCGCTCGTCACAACGAGGCGAGCGCAATGGGGCGCGTGACGCGCGCCGGCCCTTGTGTTCGCGATGTGGCCGGTTACAGTGTCGGGGCGTTCTAGGGAGCCCGTCGATGTCCAGCCGAATCCAATGGATCCTGCGCGCGCCGCTGCGCGGCGGCGCCGCACTCGCGCGTTTGTTCAACCCCCTCGATTGGCGCCGTCGCGGCTTGATCGCCGGCGGTGTCAGCGCGGTGGTCGCCGTCACGATCCTGGTCTTCATCGTCGGCTGGTGGTGGAGCTTGGAGCCCGACACCTTCGACGTGAACGAGCACGCGCAACAAACCGCGGAGCGCCACGACCACGAGCTCAACAGCGGTTATGTCACCACGAGCACGTTGATCGAGGTCACCGACCGATTGTTGGGCAAGCCTGGTGGCTACACCTACAACGACATGCTGCCGCCCGGCGTCATGCTCGACAACATGCCGGCATGGGAATACGGCGCCGTGGTCCAGATGCGCGATCTCGCGCGCGTGATGCGCAACGAGATGAGCCGGTCGCAGACGCAGTCGCAAGAGGACGAGGACTTGGCGCAAGCCGAGCCCCGGCTCAATTTCAACGCCAATGCCTGGATGTTCCCCTCCACCGAGGGCGAGTACGCCGACGCCCGCGAGTATCTCGCGTCCTACCGCGACCGCCTCGCCGCCGGTGACGCGAATTTCTATGCGCGCGCGGACAACCTGCGCGAATGGCTCACGGTCGTAGGCCAGCGCCTCGGCGGGATCGCGCAGCGGCTATCGGCCTCCGTGGGCGAGTGGCGCACCACCACGGAGCTGGCCGGCGAGCCCTCGGGCGATGTCGCGGCCGAGCCCGCCCGCGAGGTGCGCTCCGAGACGCCGTGGATGGAGATCGACAACGAGTTCTACCACGCCCGTGGCGCGACCTGGGCGTTGCTGCACTTTTTACGCGCGGCCAAGCAGGACTTCGATAGCGTGCTCGAGGACAAGAATGCGCACGCGTCGCTGGACCAGATCATCCGCGCGCTCGAGGCCACGCAGCGTCCCATGGGCTCGCCCGTGGTGTTGAACGGCAACGGCTTCGGCTTCCTCGCCAATCACTCACTCGTGATGGCCTCCTACATATCGCGGGCCAACTCGGGCGTGATCGACCTGCGCGATCTCCTCGAGCAAGGCTGAGGCCGCGCGGGGCGCGCTCGGGCTCATGCCCCGTCGCCCGCGCCCGGGGCACGCCAGTGCCCGGAGCGCCCGCCGCTCTTCTCCACCAGGTGCACCCCGTCGATGCGCATGCCGCGGTCGACCGCTTTGCACATGTCATAGACGGTGAGCAGCGCGACCTGGACGGCGGTCAGCGCCTCCATCTCGACGCCGGTGCGCCCCTTGGCCTCGGC
>CAYTWS010000356.1:0-2636 GCA_964442145.1 uncultured Ectothiorhodospiraceae bacterium
GGCGCAGGTCGCGGATGATCTCGACGCGCTCGACCGTGTCGATGTCCGAGTGCAGGTAGCGCACCCGCACGCCGTGCTCGGCGAGATAGTCCGTGAGGTCCTCGGCCATCTTCTTCGTCAGCGTCGTGATCAGCACGCGCTCCCCGGCGGCCGCGCACTTGTTGATCTCGGACAGGACATCGTCGACCTGCGTGGCCACCGGGCGGATCTCCACCGCCGGATCGACGAGGCCGGTCGGGCGCACCACCTGCTCGACCGTGCGATCGGAGTGTTCCTTCTCGTAGGGACCGGGCGTTGCCGAGACGAACACGGTCTGCGGCTGCAGCCGCTCGAACTCCTCGAACATCAGGGGGCGGTTGTCGAGCGCCGAGGGCAGACGGAAGCCGTAATTGACCAGCGTCTCCTTGCGCGCGCGGTCGCCCTTGAACATGCCGCCGATCTGCGGGATCGAGACGTGGCTCTCGTCGACGATCAGCAGCGCGTCGCTCGGCAGGTAGTCGAACAGGCAGGGCGGCGGCTCGCCCGCCTCGCGCCCGGACAGGTAGCGCGAGTAGTTCTCGATGCCCGAGCAGTAGCCGAGCTCGTTGATCATCTCGATGTCGAACATCGTGCGCTGCTCGAGGCGCTGCGCCTCCAGCAGCTTGCCGTTCTCGCGCAGCTCCTCCAGGCGCTGGCGCAGCTCCTCCTTGATCTGCTCGACCGCCGACAGCAGACGCTCGCGCGGCGTGACGTAGTGCGTCTTCGGATAGATGGTCAGCCGCGGCACACGGCGCTTGACCTCGCCCGTCAGCGGATCGAAGAACGACAGGTTCTCGACCTCGTCGTCGAACAGCTCGACGCGGATCGCCTCGTCGTCCGACTCCGCCGGGTGGATGTCGATGACCTCGCCGCGCACCCGGAAGGTGCCGCGCTTGAGCTCGACATCGTTGCGCTGGTACTGCATGTCTGACAGCCGCCGCAGGATCTGGCGCTGGCCGATGGTGTCGCCCCGATCCAGGTGCAGCACCATCTTGAGGTAGGCCTGCGGGTCGCCCAGGCCGTAGATCGCCGACACGGTGGCCACGATCACCGCGTCGCGGCGTTCCAGCAGCGCCTTGGTCGCCGACAGGCGCATCTGCTCGATGTGCTCGTTGACCGAGGCGTCCTTCTCGATGAACGTGTCCGACGATGGCACGTAGGCCTCGGGCTGGTAGTAGTCGTAGTAGGAGACGAAGTACTCGACCGCGTTGTTGGGGAAGAACTCCTTCATCTCCCCATAGAGCTGCGCCGCGAGCGTCTTGTTGGGCGCGAGGATGAGCGTGGGGCGCTGCTCGTGCTCGATGACGTTGGCCATGGTGAACGTCTTGCCCGAGCCGGTCACACCGAGCAGCGTCTGGTACATGAGACCGCTGTCGAGGCCATCGCACAGCGCCTCGATGGCCTGGGGCTGGTCCCCGGTGGGCTCGAACTGCTTGTCGATGGTCAACGCCTTGGACATGGACACTCGCGCGGGGTAGGCTGCGTTCGCTCCGCCGTCATCATATAGCACTGTTGCCGTGGGGGACATCGCCGTGACCTTCAAGCTATCCGCCCGCGTGCAGCGGGTCCAGCCCTCGCCCACCCTCGCCGTGACGGCCCTGGCCGCCGAGCTGCGCGCCCAAGGGCGCGACGTCATCGGCCTGGGCGCCGGTGAGCCCGACTTCGACACCCCCGAGCCCATCAAGGAGGCCGCGATCGCCGCGATTCGCCGGGGCGAGACCAAATACACCGCGGTCGACGGCACCCCGGAGCTCAAGCACGCCGTGGTCGACAAATTCCATCGCGACAACGGCCTCACCTACACGCCCGACCAGATCCTGGTCTCCTCGGGCGGCAAGCAGAGCTTCTTCAACCTGGCCCAGGCGCTGCTCGACGACGGCGACGAGGTCGTTATCCCGGCACCCTATTGGGTCTCCTACCCCGACATGGTCAAGCTCGCCGGCGGCGAGCCCGTGATCGTTCGGGCGCCGGCCGAGCAGCGATTCAAGATCACCCCGGCCCAGTTGCGCGAGGCCATCACGGATAAGACACGCTTGGTGGTGCTCAACAGCCCGTCGAACCCCACGGGCATGGCCTACAGCGCCGACGAGCTCGCCGGGCTCGGGGAGGTGCTGGCGGACTATCCCGATGTCGTCGTCGCCACCGACGACATGTACGAGCACATCCGCTGGAACGACGAGCCGTTCACCAACATCGTCAACGCCCGCCCCGACCTCTACGAGCGCACCGTCGTGCTCAATGGCGTCTCCAAAGCGTATTCCATGACGGGCTGGCGCATCGGCTACTGCGGCGGCCCCCAGGAGCTCATCCAGCAGATGAAGAAGGTGCAGTCGCAGAGCACCTCGAATCCGTCGTCGGTATCGCAGGCCGCCGCGACGGCGGCGCTGACGGGCGACCAGGAGTGCGTGACGCGTATGGTCGAGCAATTCCGCGAGCGCCACGACTTCGTCGTCGATGCGCTCAACGAATTGCCCGGTGTCGAGTGTCTGGCCGGCGACGGGACGTTCTACGCCTTTCCGCGCGTGACCGAGGCCATCCGCGCCTATGGCGCCGACGACGACACCGACTTCTGCTCGCGCCTGCTCGAGGATACGGGCGTGGCGCTGGTGCCCGGTAAG
>CAYTWS010000357.1:0-2633 GCA_964442145.1 uncultured Ectothiorhodospiraceae bacterium
CGGCATCCTGCTCGCCGAGATCCGCCACGACCCCGAGCTCACCGCCTACGACACCCTCATCATCGACGAGGCGCACGAGCGCAGCCTCAACATCGACTTCCTGCTGGGCTATCTCGAGCGCCTCTTACCCCAGCGCCCCGACCTCAAGCTCATCATCACCTCGGCGACCATCGATCCCGAGCGCTTCAGCCGCCACTTCGGCGACGCCCCGATCGTCGACATCAAGGGGCGCACCCACCCGGTCGAGGTGCGCTATCGCCCGTTGGTCGACGCCGACACCGACACCCGCGAGCGCAACCGCGAGCAGGCGATCATCGAGGGCGTCCAGGAATGCATCGCAGCGGGTCCCGGCGACATCCTCGTGTTCCTGCCCACCGAGCGCGCCATCCGCGACACCGAGCGCGCCCTGGCGCGCGCGGGGCTCGGCGATCTCCAATTGCTGCCGCTGTTCGCGCGGTTGGCCGCGCGCGAGCAGCGCAAGGTCTTCGCCCCCAAGGGCGGGCGCCGCGTGGTGCTGGCGACCAACGTCGCCGAGACCTCGCTGACGGTGCCACGCATCGGCTTCGTGATCGACTCGGGCGAGGCCCGGATCTCGCGCTACAGCGTGCGCTCGAAGGTCCAGCGCATGCCCATCGAGCGCATCGCCCAGGCCTCGGCCGATCAGCGCATGGGGCGCTGCGGGCGCGAGGGGCCGGGCCTGTGCATCCGCCTCTACTCCGAGGAGGACTACGAAAAGCGGCCGCGCTTCACCGACCCCGAGATCCAGCGCACCAACCTCGCCGCCGTGGTGCTGCAAATGGCCTCGCTCGGGCTGGGCGCGGTCGAGGACTTCCCCTTCATCGATCCGCCCGAGCGCCGGCTCATCAACGACGGCTACACGACCCTGTTCGAGCTGGGTGCGGTCGACCCCAAACGCGGCCTCACGCGCTTGGGCCAGCGCCTGGCCCAGCTGTCGATCGACCCGCGGCTGGCGCGCATGCTCGTCGCCGCCCACGACGAGGGCGCGCTCGCCGAGGTGCTGCCCATCGCCGCCGCCCTGGCGATCCAGGACCCGCGCGAGCGCCCGCCGGACAACCAGGGCGCGGCGGACACCGCGCATGCCGCGTTCGCCGACGAGCGCTCCGACTTCGTCTCGCTGCTCAACCTCTGGCGTTTCTGGCAGGCGCGGCGCAGCGAGCTCTCGCAGAGCCAGCTCCGCAAGGTCGCCGCCCAGCACTTTCTGTCGTTCGTGCGTATGCGCGAGTGGGTCGACCTGCACGGCCAGCTGCGCTCGCAGGCGCGCGAGCTGGGCCTGACGATCAACGAGCAACCCGCCGAGGCCGGCAACATCCACCGCGCCATGCTCGCGGGTCTGCTAGCCAATGTCGCCCGCCACGAGGGCAAGGGCACGTACCAGTCGACGCGCAACCGCCACGTGCTCATCTTCCCCGGCTCGCCGGTCGCGTCGAGGCCGCCCAAGTGGCTCATGGCCGCCGAGATCAGCGAGACCTCGCGGCTGTTCGCGCGCACCGTCGCCGCGATCGAGCGCGCGTGGATCGAGCGCCTCGCCGACCACCTGCTGCGGCGCAGCTATCGCAACGCCCGCTGGCAGTACAAGGCGCAGCGCGTCGCCGCCGAGGAGCAATCCACGCTCTACGGCCTCGTCATCAATCCCAACCGGCGGGTGAACTACGGGCCCATCGCCCCGGCCGAGGCCCGCACCATCTTCATCCGCGACGCGCTGGTCGGGCGCGGGCTGGAGACCGACGCCGAGTCGATCCACCACAACTGGGCGCTCATCGACGCCATCGCGGCGCTCGAGGACCGCGCGCGCACGCGCGACATCGCGGTCGACGAGCAAGTCCTGTTCGATTTCTATGACGCGCGCCTGCCCGGCGACGTCTACGATGGGCCCACGTTCGAGGCCTGGCGCGAGCGCATCGAGCGCGACGATCCCGACTACCTCCGATGCACGCGCGCGATGCTGATGCAGCGCGACGCCGACGAGGTCACCGCCGGCGACTACCCGGACCACCTCGACTTCGCCGGCCTGCGGCTGCCGCTGTCGTACCGCTTCGCCCCCGGCGCCGACGACGACGGGGTGACGCTGACGGTGCCGCGCGCGGCGATCCGCCAGGTCGACGCCGCCACCTGCGAGTGGCTCGTGCCGGGCATGCGCGCGGACAAGATCGAGGCGTTGCTGCGGGGGCTGCCGAAATCGTGGCGGCGCCAGTTCGTGCCCGTGCCCGATTTCGCCCGGGCGCTGCATCAACGCCTGGCGCCGGACGGGCGTGGCCTGACCGAGGCGATGAGTGCAGAGCTCGCGCAAATGACCGGCGAGGGCCCGCCGCCCGAGGCCTGGGATACCTCTTCGCTCGAGCGCCGCCACCTCATGCGCGTCGCCGTGGTCGATGCCAACGGCGAGGTCGTCGACACGGGCCGCGATCTAGAGGCCCTGGCGCAGCGCCACGCCGAGGCGGCCGAGGCCGACCTCGACCCCGGCGACGGCACCTACGAGGTCGACGACGTCACCGACTGGGACTTCGGCGATCTGCCCGAGGTCGTCGAGCTGGAGCGCCATGGCGTGACCGTGCGCGTCGTCCCCGCCCTGCAGGCGCGCGGCAGTACCGTCGCGCTCACGGTGTTCTCGCGCG
>CAYTWS010000358.1:0-2631 GCA_964442145.1 uncultured Ectothiorhodospiraceae bacterium
TGGCCTCGGTGCTGGAGATCGCCATCGTCAATGCCTGGCTCTCGCGCCTGGTGGATTTCCTGCCGTCGGTGCTCGGCGGGGCCTTGATCATCGTCATCGGCATCGCCGCGAGCATCCTGCTGGGCCAGCTCGCCGCGGCGGCGGCCGCCCCGGCCGGGGCGACACGAAGCCAGCTCGTCGGCCGCGCAATCCAGGTCACGGTGCTCGTCGTCGCCGTCGTGTTGGGCGTCGGCCAGACGGGCCTGGACATGAGCCTGCCGGTCGCCTTGATCATCGTGGTCGCGGCCTCGATCGGCAGCGCCCTCACGCTGGCGTTCGCACTAGGCGCGGGGGACCTCGTGCGCGATCTCATCGGCGCCCAAGGCTTGGCCCAACACTGCGAGCTCGACCAGCGCGTGCGCGTCGACGGCATCGAGGGGCGCATCGTCGAGATGACCTCGACCAGCCTGGTCGTCGCAACGACCGAGGGCCGCGTGATCGTGCCCGCGCGCGTGTTCCACGAGCGCGCGCTGACCCTGCTGGCACCCGCCGACGATGAGTGACCCCAGCCCGATCAGCCTGGCCTACTTGAGCGAGCATCCGGCGGCCGCAGCCCGCGCCATGGACACATTGACCAGCGACGATGTCGCGGCCTTCCTGAGCGCGATCCCGCCCGAGCGGGCCGCGCCCGCGCTCGCCGAGACCATGCCCTGGCGCGCGGGCCAATACCTGGCGAGGCTGGCGCCGAAGCTCGCCGCCGCGATCGTCACCGAGATGCCGGGCGACCGGCGCACGCCCTGCCTGCGCTGCATGGACGCCGGCGCGCGCGAGCGCGTGCTGGGCGAGCTGCGCGGCGGCCGGGCGCGGGCGCTGCGGCGCCAGATCCATTACCCGCGCTCGCTCGTCGGCGGCGTGATGGAGCCCGTGATCGCCACCGTGCGCGCCGCGGACACGGTCACCGATGCGATCGAGGCATTGCGCGGCGTCGGCGAGACCCACGCCGCGCATCTCACCGTCGTCGACGATGCCGGGCGCGTGGCCGGCTCGGTCGCCGTCGCCACGCTGTTGGCCGCGAGCAACGAGCGCACCGTGGGCGAGCTGATGCAGCGTGAGGTCACGCCCCTGGCGGCGGATACCCCGCTGACACAGGTCGTGGTCGACCGGAGCTGGGACGAATGGCCCGAGCGCCCCGTGGTCGACGACCGCGGGCGGGTCATCGGTACGGTGACCCTGGCGCGGCTGCTGCTGGATCGGCGCCGCGGCGACGCCGAGGCGATCTCGGCGAGCGGGGCCCTCGTGGCCGGCTATACCACCGCCGTCACCGGCCTCGTGCGCATCGCCGCCGATCTATTGCGCACCCCCGGCGCGAATCGCCATGGCCGCTGATCCGGTCGCCGCCGACCGCCTGCTGACGCAGTGCTACCTGCGCGATCACCCGGGCGATGCGGCGGCCACGATCGAGCGCACGCCGCCGGCGTCGCTCGGCGCCCTCGGGGCCGCAACGCCCCACGAGCTGGCGCGCGTGTTCGACCGGCTCAGCCCGTTCCTCGCGGTGCAGCTGCTGGTCACCGCCGACACCGAGCGTGGCGCGCACATCGTCGCGGCGATGCGGGCGCCGGCGGCCGCCGAGGTGCTCGCCCGCATCGACGCCGACCAGCGCGAGCGCTGGCTGGGCCACCTGTCGTCGGCGACGAAGCGCGAGCTCACCGGCCTGCTCGACTATCCGCCCGACAGCGCCGGGCGGCTGATGTCGCGGCGCCTGGGCTACTTCCGCCGGGAGATGACCGTCGCGGCGGCGTCGGCGCGCCTGCGCGAGCTCAGCGTCGACGAGTCGCTGTCGCTGTTCCTCGTCGACGACGCGCTGCGCCTGGATGGGCGCGTCTCGATCCAGGGCATGCTCATGGCCGGCCCCGAGACCCGGCTGGGCGAAATCGCCGAGCCTGCGCGCGGGCGTGTCGACCCGTTCACCCCGCGCCACGAGCTCGCCGCCGAGCTCGACCGCCACCGCTTGAGCGACCTGCCCGTGGTCGACGTCGACGGACGGCTGATCGGTGTCGTGCCCAAGGACGAGCTGGTGTCGGCCGTGCAGCTCGACGCCGCCGGCGACATGCAGGCCATGGTCGGCGCCAGCCGCGACGAGCGCGCGTTGTCGGGCCCGTTCTTCGCCGTACGCAAACGCCTGCCCTGGATGCAGGTCAACCTGGTGACTGCGTTCCTGGCGGCCTCGGTGGTCGGCCTGTTCGAGGACACCATCGCGGCCTACACCGCACTCGCGGTGTTGCTACCCGTGGTGGCGGGCCAATCGGGTAACGCCGGGGCGCAGGCCCTGGCGGTGACGATGCGCGGGCTGGCGCTGCACGAGATCACCCCGCGCAACGCGCTGGCGCTCGTGTTCAAGGAGTTCCGGGTGGGCTTGATGAACGGCACGGCCGTGGCCCTGACGACCGCCGCCGCCGTGTTCATCTGGAGCGGCTCGTGGGGGCTGGCGCTGATCATCGGCTCGGCCATGGTGATCTCGATGATGACGGCCTGCATGGCGGGCACGCTGGTGCCGCTCACGTTGCGGCGCCTCGGGCAGGATCCGGCGACGTCGTCGTCGATCTTCCTGACGACCGTGACCGATATCGCAGGCTTCTTCTCGTTCCTGGGGAT
>CAYTWS010000359.1:0-2623 GCA_964442145.1 uncultured Ectothiorhodospiraceae bacterium
CTCGTGCGTGAGGGCGCCCACGTGCGCGTGGTGATGACGCGGGGTGCCCAGGACTTCGTGGGCGCGCTGACGTTCCAGGCGCTGACCGGTGAGCGCGTGCGCACCGAGCTACTGGACGACGCCGCCGAGGCCGCCATGGGCCATATCGAGCTCGCGCGCTGGGCCGAGCTCGTGCTGGTCGCGCCCGCCTCCGCGGATGCGCTCGCGCGTTTCGCGCAGGGCCGCGCCGACGACTTGCTGTCGACCGTGGTGTTGGCCACCCGCGCGCCCGTGCTCATGGCGCCGGCGATGAACCACGCGATGTGGGCCCATCCGGCCACGCAGGCCAATACCGCTACCTTGCGCGAGCGCGGTGTCGGCGTCGTCGGTCCGGCCAGCGGCGACCAGGCCTGCGGCGAGACGGGGGCGGGCCGCATGAGCGAGCCCGACGAGCTCGTCGAGGCCGTGCGCGCGCGCCTCGGCTCGAACGCGCTGGCCGGGCGCTCGGTGCTGGTGACCGCGGGCCCGACCCACGAGCCGCTGGATCCGGTGCGCTATCTTTCGAACGCCAGCTCGGGGCGTATGGGCTTCGCCGTGGCCGAGGCGGCCGCGCGCGCCGGCGCCGCCGTCACACTCGTCGCGGGCCCGACGCGCCTGGCCACACCAGCGGGCGTCGAGCGCGTCGACGTCACCACCGCCGCCCAGATGCACGCGGCGACCATGGCGCGCATCGCCGATCAGGACGTGTTCGTCGCGACCGCGGCCGTGGGCGACTATCGCCCGGCCGAGACCGCGCCGCAGAAGATCAAAAAGGACGGCGACGACCAACGCACGCTGGCGCTCGAGCGCAATCCCGACATCCTCGCCGACGTATGCGCGCTCGGCGAGCGCCCGCTCACCGTCGGCTTCGCCGCCGAGACCGACGACGCCTTGCGCCACGGCACGGACAAGCGCCGTCGCAAGGGGGCCGATCTGATGTGCATCAACGAGGTCGGCGGCGGCCGCGGCTTCGGCGACGTCGACAGCCGGCTGGAGGTCGTCGGCGACGGCGCTCGGCGCACGCTGGGGCCGGCGGCCAAGACGGCGCTCGCCAACGAGCTGGTGGGCGTGATCGCCGCCTGCCTCGCGGGCGAGCGGTGGCAAACCGAGGCGGAGTGACAGCGGTGACGGCCGAGACCTTCCAGGTCCGCATCCTCGACGCGCGCCTGGGCGCGAGCATCCCCATGCCCGACTACGCCAGCGACGGCTCGGCCGGACTGGACCTGCGCGCTTGCCTGGAGGCCCCGCTCACCCTCGAGCCCGGCGATGCCGAGCTCATCCCGAGCGGGCTGAGCCTGTACCTGGGCCGAGCGGACCGCGCCGCCATGATCGTGCCGCGCTCCGGTCTCGGGCATAAGCACGGCATCGTGCTCGGCAACGGCGTGGGCCTGATCGACAGCGACTACCAAGGCCCCGTCTACGTCTCATGCTGGAATCGGGGCCAGGCCCCCTACACCATCGAAGTGGGCGAGCGCATCGCCCAGCTCATCATCGTGCCGGTCGTGCACGCGGCGTTCTCGATCGTCGAGGCCTTCGACGAGACCAGCCGCGGCGCGGGCGGCTTCGGCTCATCGGGGACGCAATGAACGAAGCAGCGACCACGAGCATCGCCCGGACGCTGTTCCGCGCCTACGACATCCGCGGGGTGGTTGGCGACACCTTGACCGGCGAGGCCGTCGACGCCATCGGTCGTGCCTTCGCCGCCGAGGCGCTCGCCCAAGACGAGCGCACCGTCGTGATCGCCCGCGACGGGCGCGTATCCGGGCCGGAGCTGCTGGCGACGCTGCGCCAGGCGTTGCTCGCCGGCGGCCTGCACGTCATCGACATCGGTGCCGTGCCCACGCCCGTGCTCTACTACGCGACCACCGTGCTCGCCACGGGCACCGGCATCGTGGTCACGGGCAGCCACAACCCGCCCGAATACAACGGCATGAAGCTGATGATTGGCGGCGACACCTTGTCCGGCGATGCCATCCAGGCACTCTACCGCCGGATCGTGGCGGGCGAGCTCGCCGGCGGCGGCGAGGGACGCGCGGAGACCATCGAGGATTTCGCCGAGAGCTACCTCCACGCCGTGCTGCGCGACGTGAATCTCGCCCGCCCGCTGCGCATCGGCATCGATTGCGGCAACGGCATCACGGGGGCGCTCGCGCCGACCCTGTTCGAGCGCCTCGGCTGTGAGGTGCATGCGCTCTACACCGAGGTCGACGGCCACTTCCCGAATCACCATCCGGACCCGAGCAAGCCCGAGAACCTGGCCGAGCTCGGCGCCCTCGTGCGCGAGCAAGGCCTCGACGTCGGCCTGGCGTTCGACGGCGACGGCGATCGCCTGGGCGTGGTCGACGGCTTCGGTCAGATCATCTGGCCGGACCGCCAGATGATCCTGTTCGCGCGCGCCGTGCTCGCCGAGCGCCCGGGCGCGCGCATCATCTACGACGTCAAATGCTCGAGCCACCTGGGCGAGGCGATCGCCGAGGCCGGCGGCGACGGCGAGATGGGCAAGACGGGCCACTCGTTCATCAAGGCGCGGATGCGCGAGGTCGACGCCGCGCTCGGCGGCGAGATGAGCGGCCACATCTTCTTCCGCGACCGCTGGCCCGGGTTC
>CAYTWS010000360.1:0-2622 GCA_964442145.1 uncultured Ectothiorhodospiraceae bacterium
TTGCACCAAGCACAACTTCCTGGTCAAGCGGGTCGAGGACCTCGCTGAGACGATGCGCAAGGCGTTCTACGTCGCCACCAGCTTGAGTTCCGGGCCGGTGCTGGTCGACATCCCGAAGGATGTGACCGCGCCGACCAACAAGATCGAGTTCGAGTATCCCGAGCGCGTGCGGATGCGCTCGTACAACCCGACGATCAAGGGCCACCCCGGCCAGATCCGCAAGGCGGTGGATCTGCTGCTGTCGGCGCAACGACCCATGATCTATACGGGCGGCGGTGTCGTGCTCTCGGGCGGCTCGGAGGAGCTGACGACGCTGACGCGCGAGCTCGGCTACCCCATCACCAACACCTTGATGGGCCTGGGCGCCTATCCCGGCTCCGACCCGCAGTTCGTCGGTATGCTCGGGATGCACGGCACCTACGAGGCCAATATGGCGATGCACGAGTGCGATGTGCTGCTCGCCATCGGCGCTCGCTTCGACGACCGCGTGACCGGTGAGCTCGAGCACTTCTGCCCGCACGCGCGCATCATCCACATCGATGTCGACCCGGCCTCGATCTCGAAGAACGTCACCGTCGATGTGCCGATCGTGGGCGACATCAAGCACGTGCTCACCGATATGGTCAAGGTGTTGCGCTCGAGTGACCGTCGCCCCGATCAGCAGGCGCTCGAGACTTGGTGGAATCAGATCGAGCGCTGGAAGGCCACCGATTGCCTCGCGTACGACCGCGACAGCGAGGTCATCAAGCCACAATACGTGGTCGAGAAGTTGTATGAGCTGACCCGGGATATGGATACCTACATCACCTCGGATGTGGGCCAGCACCAGATGTTCGCGGCCCAGTTCTACAAGTTCGATGAGCCCAAGCGCTGGATCAATTCGGGCGGGCTCGGGACGATGGGCTTTGGTCTGCCGGCGGCCATGGGAGCCAAGCTTGCCCATCGTGAATCGACGGTGATCTGTGTCACGGGCGAGGCGAGCATCCAGATGTGCATCCAGGAGCTCTCGACGATGAAGCAATACGAGTTGCCGGTCATCGTCGTCAACTTGAACAACCGCTACATGGGCATGGTGCGTCAGTGGCAGGAGTTTTTCTACTCGAAGCGCTACTCGCACTCCTACGTCGATGCCTTGCCCGACTTCGTCAAGCTCACCGAGAGCTACGGTCATCGCGCAGTGCGGGTCGAGCGCACCCAGGACGTCGAGGAGGCACTACGCGACGCCCTGGCGCGTCCGGGCGAGCTGACGTTCCTCGACTTCATCACGGACCAGACGGAAAACGTCTACCCCATGATCGCGCAGGGCAAGGGGCACCACGAGATGCACCTCGCCTCGCAGCGCGAGCTGGCATAACAAGGCACAACAAGGCATGCGACACATCATCTCGCTCCTGCTGGAGAACGAGTCCGGCGCCCTATCGCGGGTCGCCGGACTTTTTTCCGCGCGTGGCTACAACATCGAGTCCCTGACCGTCGCCCCGACCAATGATCGTTCGCTGTCGCGCATGACGATCGTGACCACGGGGACCGAGGAGATCGTCGAGCAGATTACCAAGCAATTGAACAAGCTCGTCGATGTGGTGCGGCTGTCGGATTTGACCGAGTCGACGCACGTCGAGCGCGAGATGCTTTTGATCAAGGTGCGCGCCGAGGGCAACGCTCGCGCCGAGATCCGCAGTCTGGTCGAGATCTTCCGCGGGCATATCGTCGATGTCACCGAGAGCACCTACATCATCGAGCTCACCGGCGACGAGCAAAAGATCGACGCATTCATGGGTGCGCTCGGCGAGCATGCGATCATCGAGGTCGTGCGCTCCGGCACCACGGGCATCGCCCGCGGCGAGAAGGTGCTTCGCTACTGACACGGAGCAAGCCGCTTGCGTCGCTGCGTGCGGTATCGCGCGGTTCGAGATCACGCAAAGACGCAAAGTGCGCCAAGGAAGCGAACTCGGCGATATCTCGTAAGCTGCGTTGCGAGGCGCTGCGGAGGCATCTTCCAGGTGGCCCCCGTGAAAGTCGGGCTGGTGCTGAGGCACTTACAATATATCTACAGCAACTGTGCGGTTCGTTTGCTGTCGACACTGATTCCAAAAAACATTTGCGCGCTTAGCGTCTTTGCGTGATCCCTTGTCGTGGTTGATATATGCCGAAGCCGGGGAGGCGCTAATAGACAAGTCGCAAATCGATAACGCGGAGAAAGAACATGAACGTTTATTACGACAAAGACGGCGATCTGTCGCTGATCAAGCAGCGCAAGGTCGCGATCATCGGCTATGGCTCGCAAGGCCACGCCCACGCCAACAACCTCAAGGACTCGGGTGTCGACGTCACCGTGGGCCTGCGCCCGGGCTCACGCTCGGCGGACAAGGCGCGCGAGGCGGGCTTGACCGTCGCCTCGATCGAAGAGGCCTCGGCCGCCGCCGACATCGTGATGGTGCTGGCCCCCGATGAGAACCAGAAGGCGATTTTCGAGCAGCAGATCGAGCCCAACCTCAAGTCGGGCGCGACCCTGGCGTTCGCGCACGGCTTCAATATCCCCTATGGCCCGATCGAGCCGGCCGGCGACATCGACGTCATCATGATCGCGCCCAAGGGGCCCGGCCACCTGGTGCGCTCGACCTA
>CAYTWS010000361.1:0-2619 GCA_964442145.1 uncultured Ectothiorhodospiraceae bacterium
GTCGAGCTCGCCCGGCTGGGCGAGATCCCTTGCGTTTTGGAATGCGACGACTTGGCCCATGCGATGTCTCCCGTCGGTCGGCTTGCGCGATCGCGCGCTCCGCGGATGGCGACAAGATGGGGCCTAACGCGGCCTGAGTGAAGTAATCAATATCTCTATCACTGTGAGGATTGGTTATATACGGGCCATGTGCGGGCGCCCCGCGACGTGCCGGCGCCGAAACGGTACCCTTAGCGCCGCTTTACCCATCTTCCGGGGGGTATTGCCAGGCCTTGCAGGCATTGCGCTGTCGGCTGGCAAGGCCGCGCGAGCGAAGCGTGCTGTCGCCACGTTGAGTGAGCGCAACGCCGCTAGCGACTCCCCGCGCGCGGGCCTGGCAATAGCTCTCGCAAGATCGGTACTCCAGCCCGCCGACGCAGTGAGGAAGCGCGTATGATCCAACGCCTTCAGGCCGCCTTCTATGGCCTCGTTATCCGCCATCCCATCTGGTTGATCGGGGTCGCGGCCGTGCTGATCGCCGTAGCGGGCTATCAGGCGCGCCATTTCGAGCTCGATGCCTCGCCCGAGTCGTTGCTGGTCGAGCAATCCCCGACGCTCGACACCTATCGCTCGGTGCGCTCGACGTACGGCTCCGATGCGCCGCTTTTCGTCACCTTTACCCCGGAGCAGCCGCTGTTCAGCGACGCCTCGCTGGCGACGCTGGAGGCATTGGCGGGCGATCTCGCGGGGCTCGAGGGGGTCGCCTCGGTCACGCACATGCTCAACGTGCCCCTGATCGAGACGACCGACGTGACGTTCTCCTCGCTCGCCGAGGACGTCCCCACGCTGGGCGAGGGCGACGTCACGCCCGAGCAAGCGCGCCGTGAGTTCCTCAATAGTCCGCTCTACCGCGATCTCATCCTCAATGAGGAAGCGGACACGACCGCGATGCTGGTGCAGCTGGCCCAAGACAGCGCTTACCAGGAGCTCATCGAGCGCCGCGATACGCTCCGCGCCCAGCGTGGCGAGGGCCGGCTCGATGCCGCGGCCCGGGCTGAGCTGACCCGGATCGAGCGCCGTATCGATGAGCGCAAGGAGGTCGCTCAGGCCCGGTTGGCGGAGCAGGTCGCCGCGATCCGCGGGGTGCTCGAGCAATATCGCGACGACGCGCGCATCCACCTCGGCGGGGTGCCCATGATCGCGGTCGACATGATCGATTTCGTCGCCAGCGACATCCGCACCTTCGGCGTCGCCGTCGGCCTGTTCATCGTGGCCCTGCTCGCGCTGGCGTTCCGGCGCCCGCGCTGGGTGATCGCCCCCACCGCGATCTGCGCGAGTGTGGTGGTGGGCTTGTTCGGTTTCATCGGGACGATGGGTTGGCCGGTCACGGTCGTGTCGTCGAACTTCGTCTCGCTGGCGCTGATCATCACGCTGTCGCTGCTCGTCCACCTGATCGTGCGCTACCGCGAGCTCCAGGTCGCCGACCCGGCGGCCGATCAGGCGACGCTGCTGCGCCAGACCCTCGACAGCAAGTTCACGCCCTCGCTGTTCACGGCACTGACGACCGGCATCTCGTTCGCCGCGCTCATGCTCGCCGATATCCAGCCGGTCAAGGACTTCGGCCTGATCATGGTGTGGGCGGTGGCGCTGGGTTTCGTCGCCACCTTTCTGCTGTTTCCGGCCTTGTTGGCCGGGCTGGCGAAGCCGCCGACGCCCCGGCTCCAGGGCGACCTCACGCAGCGGGCGACGCTAGGTGTGGCGCATACGGTGCGGCGCTATTCGGCCGCGACCGTCGCCGTGTTCGTGATCCTGGCGGGGCTGGGCGTTGCCGGTGCGCTCCAGCTGACCGTGGAGAATCGGTTCATCGATTACTTCCACGAGGACACCGAGATCTATCAAGGCATGCGCTTGATCGACCGCGAGCTCGGTGGCACGACGCCGCTGGACGTCGTCGTCGATGCGCCGCAGTCGTTCCTGGAGGACTACCAGGGCGACCAGGCGTTCGCCGAGGAGCTCGGCATGGGCGATTCCGAGCCCAATCCGGCGGAGGGCTACTGGTACAACGCGCGCAAGCTCGAGGATGCCGGCGCGATCCACGACTACCTCGACGGCCTCGATGCCACGGGTAAGGTGCTGTCGATGGCGACCCTGTGGCGCATGGCGTTGTCGATCAACGACGGCGAGACGCTGGAGCCGTTCCAACTCGGCGTGCTCTACAACCGCTTGCCCCCCGATATGCGCGCGCAGCTCATCGAGCCCTACATGCGCCCCGACGGCAACCAGATCCGTTTCGATATCCGCGTGGTGGACTCGCTGCCCGGGCTCAACCGCGATGCCCTGCTCGAGCGCATCCGCACCGAGCTACCCGAGCGCTTCGATCTCAACCCCGAGCAGGTGACGCTGTCGGGGATGCTGGTGCTCTACAACAACGTCCTGCAGAGCCTGTTCCATTCGCAGTTCGTCACGCTGGCGATCGTCTTCGTCGCCATCCTGCTCATGTTCGGCGGGCTGTATCGCTCATGGCGTATGGCGGTGATCGGCCCCATCCCGACCGCGGTCGCCGCCTGCCTCGAGCTGGGCGTGATGGGCTGGATTGGGCTGCCGCTGGACATCATGACCATGACGATCGCCGCGATCGTC
>CAYTWS010000362.1:0-2604 GCA_964442145.1 uncultured Ectothiorhodospiraceae bacterium
TGTGAGCTCGTCATGGCCGCCCAAGGGACCCTCGAGCGGGCGCTGGCGCCGGAGCGCTAGCGCAATGCGACTGCTCGCGCGCGTATTCGCCATCGCCCTCGTCGTCGTCGCCCTATCGGCCCTATGGTGGCTCGAGACCTTGCGCCGCCAGGAGCCCGCGACCAGGAGCGACGATGAGGGCGTGCGCGTGGCGCGCTCGTATTTCGAGGACTTCCGCATGCGCGACCATCGCGGCGAAGGCAAACCGCTGCACGTCGTGCGCGGCGAGCGCTTGCGCCATTTCGCCGATGAGGAGACCGCCGACGTCCAGGCACCGCGGATCGACTACACCCCGCCCGGGGCACCCCCGTGGCACGCGCGCGCCGCGCGCGGCGAGCTCGAGCGCGGTAGCGATCGCGTCGAGCTCATCGACGACGTCGTGCTCGTCCGCGAGGGGGCCACGAGCGAGCCACTGCAGCTCGAGACCACGGCCCTCACGATCCGCCCGTCGGCGGGCTTGGCCGAGACGAGCCAGCCGGTGCGGGTTCGAGGCACCACCTGGCGCAGCACCGCCGTCGGGATGCGTGCCCACTTCGACCAAGGCTTGGTCGAGCTGCGCTCGGATGTCTGGGGTCGCTATGAGCCGGACGCGCCCGACAATGGCTGAGCACCCTCGGGCCAACCGCGGGCCGCGAGGCGCGCTGGCGGCGGGCCTGGCACTGGCGTCGCTCACGGCACTGGCGGCGACGGCGAGCCCGCCGGCCGCCGCGCGCGAAGGCGACCGCCAGCAACCCGCCGAGATCGAGGCCGACCGGGCCGAGATCGACCGCAGCGAGGGCGTCGCCCACTACTACGGCGATGCCGTATTCACCCAGGGCACGCTACGCGTCACCGGCGATCAGATCACCATCCACGCCCCGGCCGGCCAGCTCGAGCGCGCCGAGGCCGAGGGCGAGCCCGCGACCTTCCGCCAGGAGACCAACGCCGGGCGGATCGTGAATGCCCGGGCGCGCCGGATCGATTACGCCAACCAGGCGCAACGCGTCACGCTCATCGGCGACGCCGAGGTCGTCCGCGGCGGCGAGCGCTTCCAGGCCCACCGGATCGTCTACTACACGGCCACCGACCGGGTCGAGGCCCGTGGCGGCGAATCCGGCGGGCGCGTACACATCCGCATCGAGCCCGACGACGGCGAAGCCGAATCCGACGATGACTGAGCTCGCCGTGCGCCACTTGGAGAAGCGCTTCCGCTATCGCCAAGTCCTCGCCGACGTCTCGCTCGACCTCGGCGGCGGCGAGGTCGTCGGTCTGCTCGGGCCCAATGGCGCGGGCAAGACCACCTGCTTCTATGCCGTCGTCGGTCTCGTGCGCCCCGACGGCGGCCAGATCACGCTCAACGAGCGCGATCTCACGCCCCTGCCGATGCACGCGCGTGCCCGCCTGGGGATCGGCTATCTACCGCAGGAGGCCTCGGTTTTCCGCAAGCTCACCGTCGCCGACAACATCCGCGCGGTGCTCGAGACCCGGCGCGACCTCGATCGCGACACACGCGCGCAGCGCCTAGAGGTGCTGCTGCAGGAGCTCCATGTCACCCACGTACGCGACAGCCTCGGCATTAGCCTGTCCGGCGGCGAGCGCCGCCGGGTCGAGATCGCGCGCGCCCTGGCGGTCGAGCCGCGCTTCATACTGCTCGACGAGCCGTTCGCCGGCGTCGATCCGATCTCGGTCGTCGAGATCCAGCGCATCGTGTCGTATTTGGCCGAGCGGGGCATCGGCGTGCTCATCACCGATCACAATGTGCGCGAGACCCTCGGCATATGTAGCCGCGCGTACATCCTCGCCGAGGGGCGCGTCATCGCCGCCGGCACGCCCGATGTCATCCTCGCCGACGAGCACGTCCGCCGCGTCTATCTAGGCGAGCACTTCCGCTTATAGCCGGCCCCATCGCGGCCATCGCACGATTCGCGCGTGGGCTCGTAAGCCATCGATGCGGCGCCGGTCGAAATGGCGCGCACGATTCTGCGACACCCCTACGATCCTCCGCCGACGGCGGCCGGCCTGCACCGCCCGCGATAAATGGCGTACCATATTCGATAGCCCTTACCGGACCTTCTCGCTGGCACGATGAAGCAGTCGCTCCAACTCCGCCTCGGCCAGCAGCTGACCATGACGCCGCAGCTACAGCAGGCGATCCGCCTGCTGCAGCTGTCGTCGATCGAGCTCCACACCGAGATCCAAGCCACCCTCGAGTCCAATCCCATGCTCGAGACCGACGAGGAAGCGGCGGCCGAGGAGGCGGGGCCCCCGGAGGAGGAGCAAGCGCAGATCACCGCCCACCCGCCCGAAGACGGCCCCGATGCCACGCCCGTGGACCGCTCCTCGAGCCATGCGGTCGCCGAGGATTTCTCGAGCGCATGGGGCGCGGTCGGCTATGGGGTCGCCTCGGACGAGGATGACCGCGACCCACTCGAGACCCGCGGGGCGACCGGCGAGTCGCTGCGCGATCACCTGCTCGAGCAGCTGCACTTGTCATCGGTGGCCGACACCGACCGGCTGATCGCTATGGCGATCATCGAGTCGGTGCGCGACGATGGCTACCTCGAGGACTCGATCGACGGTATCGCC
>CAYTWS010000363.1:0-2596 GCA_964442145.1 uncultured Ectothiorhodospiraceae bacterium
CTCCTGCACACGGGGGCAGTGATCCTCGGCCAGGGGCTGCGCCGATGCAAGCAGCCCGGCGACGAGCCGGCTATAATAGTGGCGACCGCGCTGCCCCGGTTCACGGATCCGCCATGCCCGCTGATACCGCCAAGCCCCCCGACCCGATCCACCGCTTGCGGGGCCTCTTCGACGAAGCACGCCAGCGCGAGATGGACCACGGCACCACGGCCTCGTTGGCCAGCGCGAGCCAGACGACGCGGCCCTCAGTGCGCACGGTGACGATCGTCGGCCTCGACGAGCGCGGTCCCGTGTTCTTCACGGACCGGCGCAGCGGCAAAGGCTTACAGCTCAGCGAGAACCCGCAGGCAGCGCTGTGTTTCCATTGGCCCGCCCTGCACCAACAAATCGCCCTCGAGGGTATCGCCGTGCGCCTGGCCGAGGCGGAGGCGGATCGCTATTGGGACCGCCAAACCCGCGAGGGCCATCTCGCCGCGTGGATCGCCGATACCCCGCCGGGCGAAGGCGAGGCCGATACCCTCGATGCGCGCCTGCGCGCGGTCCGGCGCCGCTTCCCCGATGGCCCGGTGCCCCGGCCGCCCGATTGGCACGCCCTGCGCCTCGAGCCCGATCTGTGCCAATTCTGGCGTACCGGCTGGCGCCGGCTGCACGTGCGCGAGCGCTACACCCTCGACACCGAGGGCCAATGGCACCGCGAAACCAGCGGGCCATTGTGACCGAAGCGCGCGGTGTGCGTTCAGCCGCCGAACATACGCCCCAAGTCGATCACGCGCTGGCCGTTGATTCGCAGGGCGCCGGCTTCATAAGTCATCTCCGTGGCGACCTGGCCCTCTCGGCGATTGATCCAGCCCTCGCGCTCGAAAGCCGTCAGTCGCTCGGCGGCGAGCGCCTCGAGCTGCGCCTGGCTCGGCACGGTCCCCGAGCGCTCGGCCTGGCGCGCCAAATAGCGGGCCGCGAGCGCCCGCGCGAGCCCCTGCGGCAGGTCGACGCGTAGCCGGGCCTCGAGGGCGAGCAGCACCTGCAGCCAGCCCTGGATGGTGTCGCCTTCGAGGCCCGGGACGCCGATGTGGCCATCGAGGCGAACCGGCCCCGACGGGGTCTGCGCCTCAATGCGCTCGATCCGGAGACGGGGCGCGTGCGCCACCGCCTCGCCCGGCGAATGGGCCTGGAACGTGCTCGCCATGGCGGGCCAAGCGGGCCGTCCCTGCGCCTGCGCCTCGCGGGCAGCGCGGCTCAAGCGCTCGACCAGCCCCGCCGGGATCCCCTCGACGCCGACCTCGGCGGCCAATGCGCGATAGCGTTTGCGCGCGACGGCCAGATCGTGCGCTTCCACCGACAGGCGCCCGGCGAGCGCCCCATCGCGCTGATCCAGGCGCTCGCTGACACGCAGCCCGCGGACGGCGAAGACGGCCTCGGCTCCACGCGAGGCCGTCCGCCGGGGTTGCACATCGAGCCCGGCCAACGCCAGGCGGACGTGGCCCGTCGTCAGGGCCTTGCTCTGGTCGAGCTCGCCCGCGACGGTGAGCTCGTGCAAATCGATACGGGCGTCCCCGGCGCGTAGCTCGAGGCCCGGTAGCGCGCCGTCGATGGTGACCCGTCCATCGCCCTTGCGCCGGTCGATGCGCAGCTCGAGGCCTTGGGAGGTGAAGCGGCCGCCGTCCACCTGGGTGTCGACCGCGGGCGAGCGCACGCGCAGCGATTGGTTGCCCGTCACACCCTCGGTATAGGTCGCCGACAAGGGATCGCGCTCGCCGTAGATCCGCGCCAGCCGAGTGCCCATCCCGCCCTCGACGACGGGCACGGTCTCCACCCGCGCCCAGTAGAGACCGTCCGGGCGCGGCCCGTGATGGATCCGGTGGCGCAGCTCCAGGGTCGCCGGCGGCCGTTGGGCCTCGGGGAAGCGCCACGTCATGCGCGTGGTCGCGCGCGAGCTGTAGGCGCCTTGCTCGAACGATTCGATCGACCACTCCAGCCGCGCCATGCGCTCGCTCGCCCGCGTGGTGATCGTATCCAGGCGCGCCTGCGATTGCATGCCCACGACGACGGGCGCGGCCACGCCCACCCCGGCGACCAGCGCCGCCCCAACGCCCGCGCCAATGAGCCAGCGGCGCCACCTCGCTACACGATCCGATCGACCCATGAATAGCGTCCCTCGATGCCTCGAAAGCCAAGCTACGGTACGCCGACACGGCGGCGATGCCAACGCCGGCCCGCGCCGCGCTATAGTGGCCGCGCCATGACACGCGCCCTCGCTCCACTGCTCCTCATTATCGCCACCGCGTTACAAGCCGACACCGAGCCTGCACCCATCCCGACCAACCGCTCGTGGGACGCGCTGCCCGCCCCCGAGGACCGAGGCCCCCGGGCAGCCTTCGACGCAGCGGCAGACAAGCTCACCGGGGTTACGATCGAGCTCGCGGGCGTGCCCATCGATCGCCACGTGCTGCTCGACCTCGCCGAGACGCCCCCGGGCGAGCCACTGGTGCGCGCCGCCCGCGAGATGCTGCGCCGCCCCGTCGTCGTATCCAGCCTGCTGCACCTGCTCGACGATCTCGCCGCCGCGCGAGCACGCGGCCACGACGCCCCCACTGTATGG
>CAYTWS010000364.1:0-2596 GCA_964442145.1 uncultured Ectothiorhodospiraceae bacterium
GATGGGACAAAATCCGGCCTACGTTCGTTGGCCCTTGGCGTCATTTGGACTGGTGCGCCTCTCCCGCCGCCCCAATACCGTCACGGTGAGCGCGGGCAGGAAGGTCAGGGCAACCAGTGCCGTGCCGGCGACGCCGAACAGGACGATGGCGCCCACGCCGCGGTAGAGCTCGGTGCCCTCGCCGGGGACGAACACCAGCGGGGCCAAGCCGAAGATCGTGGTCAGCGTGGACATGGCGATGGGGCGCAGCCGCGAGGCCACGGCCTCGCGCACGGCATCGACTGCGGTCATCGCCGAGTCGCGCATGTTCGATGCCGATCGATGCACGATCAGGATCGGATTGTTTACCACAACGCCCATGAGGATGAGAAAGCCCAGCATCGAGATCATGTCGAACGGCTGCTGCAGCGCGGGCAGGCCGAAGTAGGGCAGGGCGCTGCCGCCCAGATTGAGTAGCCAGAGCCCGGCGATGCCGCTGGCCACGCCGAGGGGAATGGCGGTCATGATCAGCAGCGGATAGCCCCAGTGGGTGAAGATCGCGACCATCACCAGATAGACCAGGACCAGCGCCACCGCGTAGTTACCCTTGAGCGCCTGCTGGGTGGCCTCGAGCTGGTCGCTCGCGCCCGAGATGCCCAGGTTGACCGTCGCCGGGATCGCGCCGGTGCTGCGAAGATGGCGTACGACGTCCTCGCGCACGCGCTCGACGCCCACCTCCAACGGCACGTCCTCGGGCGGGATGACGTTGAGGGTGACCGTGCGGCGGCCGTCGACGCGCCGGATCGTGGAGGTGTCGACCGTCTCTTGCACGCTCGCGAGGCTCGACAGAGGCACCGTGCCCCCGGCCGGCGTATAGACGGGTACGTCGGGCAGGGCGTCCGGCGAGGTATCGGCGCCGTTGGGGCCGTAGAGGTAGATGTCGACCTTGTCGTTGGCGAGATAGAGCTCGTCGGCGAACGCGCCGTCGCTCAAGGCGGCGACGTTGTAGCCGATATCGGCCGTGCTCATGCCGAGCTCCTCGGCGCGGTCCCAGTCCGGGCGAACCTCGATCAGCGGCTGCGACAGCGACAGGCTCGACGGATTGGCCTGGATGCGCGGGTTGTCGAAGACGGCATCGGCGCGGTCGTAGGCGGCGTTGGCGGCCTGATAGACGTCGGCGAGTTTGTTGCCCGAGACGTCGATGTTGACGCTGCGTGTGCCCCCGTCGTTCGAGGTGATGATCGAGCCGCGGGTGGCGAACGCGCGCATGCCGGGATGGGCCTCGTAGCGCCGGGTTATGGCGTCGATGAGCGCGTTGACGTGACCCCGCGTCTTGTTCTCGGGCTCGGCGATGATGGTCATGCCGCTGTTGCTGATCCACAGGATCATGTAGTCGAGCGGCGGGACATCGGTCTCGCCGTTGGCGAACGCCGACGCATCGGCGTCGACGTGGGGCACGAGCTCGTCCTGGATGGCGCGCCCGATCTCGCTCATGCGGTCGAGGTTGTAGCCCGGGGGGGCACTCATGCGCGCGAAGATCTTGGGCTCCTCACCGGGCGGTAGATACTCCGCCGGCGGCGTGAGCCCCCAGATGATGCCGCCGCTGATGGCGACTGTGAGCACGATCGCGGCCCAGCGCCGGTGCGGGTGCCTGATCAGCCAAGTGACGCCATCGGTGATGTGCTCGGCCAGGCTATTGCGTGGCGCCTCGGTGCTTGCCTGGCGGTCGCGCTCGCGCCGCGAGCGCAGATCGAGGTGGGCCGCCGCTGGCGGGACCAGCGTGATCGCCACCAGCATCGACACCAGGATCGAGCCGACCACGGCGACCGCGATGTCGGAGTAGAGCTGGCCCGCCTCGAGCGTGATGAACACGATCGGCGTGAACACGAGCACCGTGGTCAAGGTCGAGGCGAGCACCGCGGGCCAGACGCGCTGGACGCCGGTGATCGCCGCGCGCAAGCGGTCCATGCCCTTGCGGCGCTCGTGCTCGATGCTCTCGAGGACGACGATGGAGTTGTCCAGGGTCATGCCGATGGCGAAGGCCACACCGGCCAGCGAGATGACGTTGATGGTGCGCCCCGTCGCCAGCAGCCCGATGAACGCGGCGATGGTGCAAAGCGGTATCCCCATGACCCCGATCAAGGTCGCTTTGGACGAGCGCAGGAAGGCGAACATGACCATCGTCGCCAGCACCGCCCCCAGCGCGAGGTTGCGCCAAACGGTCGCGATGGACTGCTCGACGTAGACCGTATCGGTGGCGTTGAGCTTGAGCTCCATGCCCGCGCGGTTGAGGAAGTCCTCGTTGATCGCCTCGACGGCCTCGAGCATGCGGTTGTTGATGTCGATGACGTTGGAGCCGGGCTCGCGCTTGACCGACAGGTTGAGGATGGGCTTGCCGTTGACGAACTGTTCGCTGCGGATCTGTGAGTGCGAGAGCTCGACCGTGGCGACGTCGCGCAAGCGCGTGGTCGAGCCGTCGTCGCGGCGCAGGATGAGCTCCTCGAGCCCTTCGGCGCCGTCGAAGCGGCCGACCGTGCGCAGCAGGTAGCGGCGCTTGCCCGACTCGATCTCGCCGGCGGAGACGTCGCGGTTGCGCTGGCGCATCGCGTCGCGCACG
>CAYTWS010000365.1:0-2583 GCA_964442145.1 uncultured Ectothiorhodospiraceae bacterium
CAAGACGCCACGCACGCCAAGAGGCGCTAGACAGCGGATATGCTGCCGGAATAGATACCTCAGGGATCGAGGAGTTCGGCTTCTATTTTGCACGGAAATCACGAGGCGCTCCCGATGCGGGAACGCGCATCGCGTTGATACCGGCCGTCATTTCTTGGCGTGCTTGGCGCCTTGGCGAGCATTTGGGCGCGCTAGGGCTGCGTCTCGAGTAAACCCTCGAGCTCGGCCCAGACGTTGTCGAGGATGCGAGCCTGGCCCTCGGCGTTGGGGTGGATGCCGTCGGATTGCATCCACGCCTCGCGCCCGCCGACGCCGGCGAGTAGCTTGGGCACGAACGCGACGCCGTATTCGGCGGCGACGTCGCGGTAGACCCCCATGAAGCGCTCGATGTAGGCGCTGCCGTAGTTGGGCGGCAAGCGGATGCCCGCGAGCAGGACGCGGGCATCGGCCTCGCGGGCCTGCTCGATCATGGCCGCGAGGTTGTCGCGCATGGCGCTGGGCGCGAGCCCGCGCAGGCCGTCGTTGCCGCCGAGCTGGATGACGACAATGTGGGGCTCATGGCGCTCGAGCAGATCGGGCAGGCGCGAGCGCCCGCCGCTGGTGGTGTCGCCGCTGATGCTGGCGTTGACCACCTCGTGCGGATAGCCCTCGGCCTCGAGCCGGCGCTGCAGCCGGGCGACCCAGCCGTCGGCGGACGCGATACCGTGGGCCGCGCTGATGGAGTCGCCCAGCACCAGGATCTTCGGCGCCCCCGCGAACGCGGGTGCCCCGGCGAGCAACAGGCAAGCAAACAGCAGGAGTGTACGCATGGCTTCGTCCGATGGACCCGTTCTTCGTGCCCAAGGGCTGGGCCAGCGCGTGACCGGCCCGGGCGGCGTGCTCACCATTCTGGACGGCATCGACCTGGAAGTCGCGCCCGGTGAGGCGGTCGCCATTGTGGGCCCGTCGGGTGCGGGCAAGTCCACCCTGCTGGGCCTGCTCGCCGGCCTCGACGCCCCCAGCGCCGGCGACGTCACCATCTTCGGCCAGTCCCTGGGCGCGCTCGACGAGGACGGCCGCGCCGCCCTGCGCGCCGGGCGGGTCGGCTTCGTCTTCCAGACGTATCATCTGGTCGCCGGCCTGACGGCGCTGGAGAACGTCATGCTGCCGCTCGAGCTCGCCGAGCGCAGCGACGTGCGCGCCGTCGCCGAGCGCGCCCTCGAGCGCGTCGGCTTGTCCGCGCGCCTGCACCACCGCCCGCAGCAGCTCTCCGGCGGCGAGCAGCAGCGCGTGGCGCTGGCGCGCGCGTTCGCCCCCGAGCCCGATCTGCTGTTCGCCGATGAGCCCACCGGCAATCTCGACGGCCGCACCGGCGCCGATGTCATCGACCAGCTCTTCGCCCTGCGCGCCGAGCATGGCAGCTCACTGGTGCTGGTGACCCACGACGATGCGGTCGCCCAGCGCTGCGACCGGCGCCTGACCATGACCGACGGCGCGCTCGAGGCCGCGGCATGAGGCGCCTCGCGTTCGCCTTGCGCGCGCTCCGCCGCGACGGCCGCGTGCGCGAGATGCGCGTGCTCGCGGCGGCCGAGGCGATCGCGGTGGGCGCGCTCACCGCCGTCGCCTTCTTCACCGACCGCGTCGACGGCGCCATGGAGCGCCGCGCGACGGCGCTGCTCGGGGCCGATCTGGTCATCGAGACCGAGGACGCCATCCGCCCGGCGTGGTCGGACGCCGCCGCCGAGCGCGGGCTGCGCCAGGCTCGGTTCGTCACCTTCCCCAACGTGCTCGTCGTCGGCGACAAGACCGAGCTCGCCTCGGTGAAGGCGGTCTCGCCGGACTACCCCCTGCGCGGCGAGCTGCGCGTCGCCGATAGCGCCTATGGCGAGGCCGAGGTGCGCACGAGCGGCCCGGAGCAGGGTGGCGTCTGGCTCGATCCGCGCCTGCTCACCCGCCTCGGGGTCGGCGTCGGCGATGCGCTGGCCATCGGCCAGACCGAGCTGGAGATCACGGGCGCGCTGCAGCACGAGCCCGACCGGGGCGGCTCGCTGTTCCAGCTCGCACCGCGGCTGATGATGCACCAGGGCGATCTCGCCGCCACGGGCCTGATCACCGAGGGCAGCCGCGTCGATCGCCACTTCCTCGTCGCCGGCGACGCCGAGGCCGTCGCCGGCTTTCGCCAGTGGGCACGGGGCGAGATCGGCCCGAACGCCGAGGTCCGGGGCATCGACGACGCCCGCCCCGAGATGCGCCGCGCCTTGGAGCGTGCCAGCGGCTTCCTGGGCCTGGCCGCGATCCTGGCGGTCGTCCTCGCCGGCGCCGGGGTGGCGGTGGCGTCACACTCGCTCGCCGACCGCGAGGCCGACACCAGCGCGTTGCTGCGCTGTCTGGGCGCCTCCCAGCGCCTCGTGGTCGGCACCCTGCTGGTCCGCCTGACCGTGGTCGCGGTCATCGCCAGCGCCGTGGGCCTGGGCCTGGGCTGGCTGGCGCAGGCAGGGCTGGTCGCCATCGTCGGCGACTGGTTCGGTCAGGACCTCCCCTTGCCCAGCGCCTGGCCCGCGCTCACCGGGCTGGCGACGGGCCTGGTCACGCTGATCGGCTTCG
>CAYTWS010000366.1:0-2580 GCA_964442145.1 uncultured Ectothiorhodospiraceae bacterium
GCCAATACAACCCGGATCTGGATTTCAGCGAGCTCAAGCCCGGCATGCCCGTCACTCTGCCGCAGGTCGAGCGCCAGCCCCAGCCCAACGAGGGCGCCGGCTCACAACAGGCGGAGGCGGGAAACGACGGGGACGCCGGAGACGATACGGGGACCTGACAGCAACCCCGGCCCCGGATGACGGCCGCCACCGCGACACGGTCCGTCCCGTAGCGGGGTTTGTCACGACGGCTCGCGGGCCTGCACCAGCGTACAGTGATGGCCGATTGTTGCGCCCGTACCGGGCGACGCGCGATCGTCTCGCTGGTTGTTTGACCATTCAATCAACACGGGGTAGGTTCGCCCTATGCCCTTGCCTCAGCGGAGCCCGGCCCGATGCCGAAACAGGGCATGCACAATCTGCGTCGACGCCAGCTCATCGACGCCACCATCGCCACCATCGAGGCCTACGGCTTCGCCGACACCACGATTGCTCGGATCAGCCACGCGGCGGGCTTGTCGAGCGGGATCATCAGCCACTACTTCGGCGGTAAGGATGCCCTGCTCGAGGCGACCATGCGCGCGCTGCTGTCCGAGCTCCAGAGCGAGACCATCGAGCGGCTACGCCGTGCCGGCGGCGATCCCATCGCACGTATCGAGGCCGTGGTCGGCGCCAATTTCGCCGAGCACCAGTTCACCCCGCCCGTGACGGCCGCCTGGTTGGCGTTCTACGGCCAGGTGCGCTACTCGCGTGACCTGGCGCGTCTGCACCAGATCTACGTCGCGCGCCTGCGCTCGAACCTGACCCACGCCTACGCCCAGCTGCTGCCGCGGCCCGCAGCCGACCGGGCCGCCGACGGGATGGCCTCGATGATCGACGGGATCTGGGTGCGCGCCGCACTGAGCCGGGCGCCGACCGACATCGACGCCGCCCATGCGCTGGCCGAGGACTACCTGCGTATGACACTCGCCCATCACGGCGGCGTCGTTCGACCCGATACCGGTACCGGCCGCGTCGGCCGTGCCTGATCTTCGAGGAGATGACCCCAATGCAGATCGACAACCGCCAGCTATTCATCGACGGTGCCTTCGTCGACGCGGCCCAAGGCGCCACCTTCACCGACAACAATCCGGCGACCGGGGGGCCGATTTGCGAGGTCGCCCTCGCCGACAAGACCGATGTCGACCGGGCGGTGGCGGCGGCCCAGCGCGCGCAAAAGGAATGGGCCCGCTGGACGGGCCAGGAGCGCGGCCGCGTGCTGCGCCGCGCCGCCGAGCTACTGCGCCACTACAGCGACACCATCGCCAAGACCGAGAGCCTCGACACGGGCCGCCCCATCCAGGAGACCCCCGAGGCCGACGTCGAGTCGGGTGCGGCCTGCCTGGAGCACTTCGGCGGTATCGCGGCCGGGATCAACGGCGAGTACACCGACCTCAGCCGCGCATTCGTCTACACGCGGCGCGAGCCCCTCGGTGTCTGCGGCGGCATCGGCGCCTGGAACTACCCGCTCCAGATCGCCTGCTGGAAGTCGGCGCCGGCGCTGGCCGCCGGCAACGCCATGGTGTTCAAGCCGGCCGAGCTCACCCCGCTGTCCGCGCTGAGCCTGGCCGAGGTATTCCGCGAGGCGGGCCTGCCCGACGGCTTGTTCAATGTCGTCCAGGGCTTCGGCGAGACGGGCCAGGCCCTGTCGCAACACCCCGACATCGCCAAGATCTCGCTGACCGGCGAGGCGGGCACGGGCAAGCGGGTGATGGCCGACGCGGCGGGCACCCTCAAGAACGTCACCATGGAGCTCGGTGGCAAGTCGCCCCTGATCGTGTTCGCCGACGCCGATCTGGACGAGGCCGTCTCGGGCGCGATGATGGCCAACTTCTACAGCCAGGGCGAGATCTGCACCAATGGCACGCGCGTGTTCGTCGCCGACTCGATCCGCGATGCGTTCCTTGAGCGCCTGGACAAGCGGACACGGCGGCTCAAGCTGGGTGACCCGCTGGATCCGGCGACGCAGGTCGGCCCGCTCATCTCGCACGAGCACATGGAGCACGTGCTTGGCTACATCGAGCTGGGCCGTCAGGAGGGCGCCCGGCTGGTCTGCGGCGGCGAGCGCGCCACCGACGGCGAGCTCGCCAACGGCGCCTACGTCTACCCGACGATCTTCGCCGACTGCCGCGACGATCAACGCATCGTGCGCGAGGAGATCTTCGGCCCCGTGATGAGCGTGCTCGGTTTCTCCGACGAGGCCGAGGTCGTCGGACGCGCCAACGACACCGAATACGGCCTCGCCGCGGGCCTGTTCACGAGCGATCTCACGCGAGCGCACCGCGTCGCCGCCGAGCTCGAGGCCGGTGTCGTCTGGGTCAACAGCTACAATGTGACACCGATCGAGATGCCGTTCGGCGGCGTCAAGGGCTCCGGCCTGGGTCGGGAAAACGGCTGGGCGGCGATCGACTACTACACGCAGCGCAAGAGCGTCTACGTCGAGCTCCAGGGCGTCGACAGCGCCTACGACTGAGGGCGCCGCGCCACCCGCCTCGGGGACACGGGCGCTTGCGCCGGGTCGGCCCCGGGGGCGGACTTGACGTTGATTGAATGTGCAATCAA
>CAYTWS010000367.1:0-2551 GCA_964442145.1 uncultured Ectothiorhodospiraceae bacterium
ACGTCGCCGGCGTCGACACGGGCAACGACGGCATGGCCGGTGTGCTCGCCAGCGTCGACTGCGCCGCGACGTCGATCGGCTTCCCCATCCGCAACATGCACACGATCTCCGAGACCGGGAACACGCGCGACGTCCTGGCCGCCGTGCATGTCCTGGCGGGCACGATCCAGGCCTTGGACGCCCTGCCCGATCCGCAGCGGGCGTTTCTCGACAATCACCCGCGCTTGGATCGGGCCGAGCCGCTGGGGCACCAAGGGGCAGCGAAACCGGAGAACACCAGCGCCGAGTAATGGGCAGAGCGGCAAGCGTGCCGACGGAGCCTGCCACCGGCGTGCTCCGCCGGCCGCCCCTGCAGGGACCAAGCCACTCAGGGTGGCATCGGGAGCGCTCTGCCGTACGCCTTTCGATCGGCCGGTCCGTCGTCGGACCGCGACCTCGTCGGGCTGAAGCCCGAACGACAACGCGTCGACCGGCCGCGGCCGCCTAGACGTTCGCGAAGGGTTCCAGCATCCAACGGAGGAGGTATGACCGAGCTCATCGTCGGCATCGTGTTGTTCTTCGGCGGTCACTCCGTAGCGATCGTAGCCCCGGCCTGGCGCAATGCCATGGTGCGACGCCTCGGTGCCATCCCGTGGAAGGGGCTCTACGCCGCGGTCGCGCTCGTCGGGATCGTGCTACTGGTCAAGGGCTACGGTGAGCTGCGTTGGGCGTCCACCGTACTCTACACGCCGCCGGAGTGGCTCCATCACGTCGGCATGGTGCTGCTGCTGCCCGTCTTCCCGTTGCTCGCGGCAGCGTATCTACCGGGCCGGATCCAATCGACCGTCCGTCATCCCATGCTGCTCGCGGTCAAGATCTGGGCGCTGGCCCATCTGTTGATGAACGGGCGCGTGGTCGACCTCGTCCTCTTCGGTGCCTTCCTGGCGTGGGCCATCGCCGACCGCATCGCAGTCAAACGGCGCATCACACGGCCGGCCGCCGCACCGACCCTACCCCGCACTGCGGTCAACGACGTCATCGCCGTGGCGGTCGGCCTCGGGGTTTACGCCGCCTTCGTGCTCGAGCTGCACGCCTGGCTCATCGGGGTTCCCGTCGTCGGATAGTGCTTGCGGCGCCGCCGCGGCTGTGGTTTCGCCCGACGAGCCATCGCCCCAAGCGAGCGATTCGAGCCACCGTTGTGCCCATCGGTTGATGGCTCCCCGGGGCGATCGCGGCGCCGCGACCATGACGATCACTCGGGCGCGACCTCGTAGCCCAGTGCCAACTCGTCGGCAGGCACGCCACGAATGCCCCAGTTGCTCTTGGGCGTCTCGAATAGGGTGATCTCTACGTCCTGCGGTCGGATCCCCGCCTTCTCTGCCACCGCCGCGAAGAGCGTGTTGATCAAGTCCTTCTTGGCCTCGAGCGATCGCCCTTCGAACATGGAGATCTCGATGATGGTGTAGTCTTCGCTGCGGTCCGGCGGGTAAATGAATTCCTCTTCCCCGAGCGGAATGAAGCGATGGAAACGTTTGTCCTCGGGCAAAGCGAGGCACTGCACCATCGACTCGTGGGTCGCGTCGGATAGCGCTGACACCCGCGCCTCGATACGACGGCGAACACCGTAAATCTTGATCTGCGCCATTATCGCCCTCGCCCCATCGGATAATCGGCCCTTCTGCTCACCGCTTTTGCTCCAGCGCCCCGGCTACGCGGGCACGATCACGATGCCGTCGCCGTCGGCATAGACGCTGTCGCCCGGGGCCACGCGGGCGCCGGCGAGGGTGACGGGCACGTCGACGGCGCCCTCGCCACGCTTGTCGCTGCGGCGGGGATGGGGCGCCAGGGCTTGGATGCCCACGGCGATGCCGGCCAGCTCGCCGGTGTCGCGCACGCAGCCGTAGACGATGACGCCCGCCCAGCCGTTGTCGGCGGCGAGCTGGGCGACGTTGTCGCCGAGCAAGGCGCAGCGCAGCGAGCCGCCACCGTCGACGACCAGCACCCGCCCCTCGCCCGCCTCGCCGAGTTTCTCCCGAACGCGGGTGTTGTCCTCGAAGCACTGGACGGTGGCGGCCGGGCCGGCGAAGGCCCCGACGCCACCGAAGTCGGCGAACACGGGCTCGGGGATCAGCGCTTCGGGCATGTCATCGCTGACGTCGGTGGTCGGCCGTGGCTCCATCGCGCCCCTTTTCGCCCTTACCCCTTAGCCCTTAGCCCTTAGCCCTGAACTCTCCACCCGCAACCCGTTGCCGCCCGGCCCGGCGCGAGTCAGTTGCTCCCGTAGATCATGCTGGGCAGCCAGGTCACCAGCGCCGGGAAGATGATGACCAACAGCAGGGCCAACGCCTGTAGTGCCAGGAACGGCAGCGCGGCCCGGAAGATGGTCCCCATCGTGATCCACGACGGCGTGACACCGCGGATGTAGAACAGGGCATAGCCGAATGGCGGGCTCAGGAACGACATCTGCATGTTCACGAGGTAGACCACGCCGAACCACAGCGCCAGATTGCCGGGCTCGACCCCCGGCAGGCCGAACACACCATCGAAGCTCAACGCCTCGATGATGGGGATG
>CAYTWS010000368.1:0-2535 GCA_964442145.1 uncultured Ectothiorhodospiraceae bacterium
GTAGGGCGCGCCCTGCTTCAGGCGCTCGCCGATGACCGAGGGCGAGAGGATCTCACCGGCTTGCGTGTCGACCGCCAGCATGTCGCCGGGGCCGAGGCGGCCGCGCGTGACCGCGCGCTCGGGCGCCACATCGACCACGCCCGCCTCCGAGGCGAGCGTGATGACGCCGTCGTCGGTCTGGACCCAGCGCGCCGGGCGCAGCCCGTTGCGGTCGAGCGTACAGGCCGCGTAACGCCCATCGGTGAGTACCACCCCGGCCGGCCCGTCCCACGGGTCCATGTTCAGCGACCAGAACTCGTAGAACGCGCGCATGTCGGGGTCGACCGCGTCGACGTTCTGCCAGGCCGGCGGCATCATCAGCCGCATCGCATGGAAGACGTCCATGCCGCCGGCGAGCATGGCCTCGAGCATGCGGTCGACGCTGGCCGAGTCGGACTCGTCGAGATCGACGACCGGCGGGAGCCGGTCGAAGGCGAGCCCATTGGGCGCGCGCAGCCCCTTGAATCGGGCGCGCGCCCAGCGGCGGTTGCCGGCAATGGTGTTGATCTCGCCGTTGTGCGCGAGGTAGCGGAACGGCTGCGCCAGCTTCCACTTGGGCCAGGTGTTGGTCGAGAAGCGCTGATGGAATACACAAATCCCGCTGGCAAAGCGCGGGTCGGCCAGGTCGGGATAGAACGCCGGCAGCGCCTCCGGCATGACCAGCCCCTTGTAGCCCAGCACATCGGGCGAGAGGCTGACGACGTGGAATGCGTCGTGGTCGGCGAGCTCGCGCTCGGCGGTGCGGCGGCCTACGTAGAGGGCGCGCCGCAGGTCGTCGACGTCCATGCCGTCGCCGGCCGAGACGAACGCCTGCTCGATGTGCGGCCGGGTTCGGTCGGCCTCGTCACCGCACACCGATGCGTCAACCGGCACGGTCCGCCAGCCGTCGAGGCGCGTGCCGGCCTCGGCCAGCGCACGCTCCAGCGCCCCGCGCTCGACGGCGGCGGTATCGGGATCGGGGTCGAGGAATACCATCCCCGCGGCGAAGGGCTCGCTGGGTGCGAGCCCGGCCTCGCCGGCGACGGCCTCGAGGAATGTAGCGGGCCGGGCGACCAGCATGCCGCAGCCGTCGCCGGTGCGCCCGTCGGCGGCGATGGCCCCGCGGTGGGTCATGCGATCCAGCGCGACCAGGGCGTCGTCCACCAGATCGCGCCGCGGCTCACCGTCGAGGCGCGCCATGAGCCCGAAGCCGCAGGCGTCGCGCTCGAACGCCGGGCGCCAGAGCCCGCCCTCGGGCGGTGCCGGGCTGAGCGGCCCGCTCAAGTCGCCCCCGTGCGGGTCATGCCGGCCCCTTGGCCGCCTCGGTCTCGGCGGCACTGTCGTCGAACTGCGCCGCCTCGGTGGAGCCCTCGAGCGCGCCCAGTGAGCTCATCCCGCCCGTGACGACGTTGGTCACCGTATCGAAGTAGCCCGCGCCGACCTCGCGCTGGTGCCGGGTGGCCGTATAGCCCTCGGCCTCGGCGGCGAACTCGGCCTGCTGGAGTTCGACGTAGCCCTCCATCTCGCGCTCTTTGTAGGCCTTGGCCAGCTGGAACATGCTGTGGTTGAGCGCGTGGAAGCCGGCGAGCGTGATGAACTGGAACTTGTAGCCCATCGCGCCCAGCTCGCGCTGGAATACCTTGATGGTGTGGCCGTCCAGGTTGCGCGCCCAGTTGAACGACGGCGAGCAGTTGTACGCCAGGATTTTGCCCGGGTGCTCGGCGTGCACGCCCTCGGCGAAGCGTTTCGCGAACTCGAGATCGGGCGTCTTGGTCTCGCACCAGATCACGTCGGCGACACGGGCATAGGCCTTGGCGCGCTTGATGCACGGCTCGATGCCCGGCTTGACCCGGTGATAGCCCTCGAACGTGCGCTCGCCCGTGAGGAACTCCTGGTCACTCGGGTCGATGTCGGTGGTCATCAGCGTCGCGTCCTCGGCGTCGGTGCGTGCTACGAGCACCGTCGGCACCCCCATGACGTCGGCGGCGAGGCGCGCCGCGGTGAGCTTCTGCATGTGCTCACGCGTCGGCACCAGCACCTTGCCGCCCATGTGGCCGCACTTCTTGGCCGAGGCGAGCTGGTCTTCGAAGTGCACGCCCGCCGCGCCGGCCTCGATCATGCCCTTCATCAGCTCGAAGGCGTTGAGCACGCCGCCGAAGCCGGCCTCGGCGTCGGCGACGATCGGGGCGAAGTAGTCGATCCAGTCGGAGTCGCCGGGGTTGCCCCCCTTCTCCCACTGGATCTGGTCGGCGCGGGCGAAGGCGTTGTTGATGCGGCGCACGACCGCCGGCACCGAGTTCGCCGGGTACAGCGACTGGTCCGGGTACATGGTCTCGCCGAGGTTGTTGTCGGCGGCGACCTGCCAGCCGGACAGGTAGATCGCCTTGATGCCGGCCTTGACCTGCTGCATCGCCTGGCCGCCGGTCAGGGCGCCGAGGCAGTTGATGTAGTCCTCCTCGTTGACCAGCTTCCAGAGCTTCTCGGCGCCGTTGCGGGCGAACGTGGCCTCCGGAACCA
>CAYTWS010000369.1:0-2525 GCA_964442145.1 uncultured Ectothiorhodospiraceae bacterium
GGAGCTCATGGCCGTCGCCTCGATGGCGGTGATCTGGGCCGGCGGGACCGAGCGCGCCTGGCGCGCGAGCCTGCGCTACATCTATTTGCACATCCTCGGCGGTGTGATCCTCATGTTCGGGATCGTCGGCTGGATCGCCCAGACGGGATCGGCCGCCATCGCCCCGATCGAGCCCGCCTCACTGGCGGCCTGGTGCATCCTGGCGGGGGTGCTGGTCAACGCCGCCGCGCCGCCGCTTTGGCCCTGGGTCGCCAACGCCTATCCCGAGGCCAGTCCCAGCGGGACCGTGTTCCTATCGGCGTTCACCACCAAGACGGCCGTATTCGTGCTGCTGACCGCCTTCCCCGGCGTGGACGTGCTCGTGCCGCTGGGGCTGGCGATGATCGCCTATGGCGCGATCTATGCCCTGCTCGCCGACGACATGCGCCGCTTGCTGGCCTACTCGATCGTGGGCCAGGTCGGCTTCATGGTCGTCTGCGTCGGCGTGGGCACGGACTTGGCGCTGGACGCGGCCGCCGCGCACGCGTTCGCCCACATCCTCTACAAGGCCTTGCTGCTGATGGCCGCGGGCAGTGTGATCTACGTGACGGGCCGGCGCCGCATGAGCGAGCTCGGCGGCCTCGGCCGCACCATGCGCGTGACCGCGATCTGCGCCTTCGTCGGCGGCCTGGCGATCGCGGCGGCGCCGTTGTCGGCGGCGTTCGCGTCGAAATCGCTGATCACCGCCGCCCTGGCCAAGGCCCACGAGGCGCCGGCCTGGTTCGGCGTCATGGCGGGCTCGGCGCTGGCGCTGGTCTACGTCGGCCTGCGCTTCCCCTGGTTCACCTTCTGCGACCGCGACAGCGGACTGCGCGCCGACGATCCGCCCGTGGCCATGCGGGCGGCGATGATGGCATTGGCGGCGCTGATCATCGTCCTGGGTCTGTACCCACCGGCGCTCTATGGGCTGCTGCCGCAGGGCTCGACCTACCACCCCTACACGCTCGCCCATGTGGTAGGTCAGCTCCAGCTCCTGGCCTTCTCGGCGCTGACGTTCTTCGCGCTGCTGCCGCTGGTGCGCCCGCGCCCCGGGACGATGCGTGACTTCGACTGGCTCTGGCGGGTCCCCGGGCACTGGCTCGCCAACACGGCGATCGACGCTTTGGGCACGGCCCGGTCGGCGCTCGAGCGAAGCGGGCGGCGCCGCCTCGACGACTGCATCGACTGGCTCTACCGCCATCACGGGCCGCAGGGCATCCTCGCCCGCACCTGGCCGGCCGGCAGCATGGTGCTCTGGGTCGGCGTCATGCTGACCGCCTACCTGCTGTTCTACTACTTCTGAGCCAACCGATGACGCCTCGGCACTGCCCCGCCGCTCCCGAGTCGGGCGGGGCAGACGCCGAGACGGCCTCGGCGAGATCGAGGCCCGGCGTGTGGTGTCTTCGCGGGTCGGCGAATCGACCTATCGCGCCCGAGGTATACGGTCTGCCGGGACCGTGGCGGCCCGTGCGCGCCGGGGCAACCGGACCCACGCCCCGGATCGCACGTCCGGCTGGATCAGAACCGGGGTACGGCCCAATTGAAGTGATGGACGAAGCCCAGGCTGAGCCCGTCGTAGGTGGTGTCGTCGCCGGCGTAGCGGACGTATTCCAGCGAGACCGCGCTGCGCTCCGAGCCGAAGAGCTCGATGCCGATAGCGCCGGCGGGGCCGGACTCGCTGACGTTGCCGTTGACGGTATCGTAGTTCACCTGGCCCCCGCCGAGCAGGAGATAGACATTGACGCGCTCGTAAGGCAGATCCAGGCGCACGAAACCACCGCCATACTGCAGGTCGGGCTCATCCAGGGCACCCGAGGTGTCCCCGGACTCGAATCCGCCTCGCGCCTCGATCCCGAGGAACCGGGTGAATTTGTAGCCGGCTTGCAAGCCCAAGTTGACGGTGTCCGTGACGTTGCCGCCGGCGTCGTCGAGCTCGAACTGACCGAGTGATACACCCCAATATTGCGGCGGACGCTCGGCCAGCGCCCACTGCGGCACGACCACGAGCAACCCGGCGAGGAGAACGCGCTTAATCATCCGGCGAAATCCCTTGTTGTGTTGGTGTACGCCTCGCGCTCCGGCGCGCGCATGGCCACTGTCGCTCGACCGGCGTGAGCCCTCACTCGCCTCAGCGCCGCCATGCACGCGTACGCCGGGGCGCACGCTGGCATGAAGCTTGGCAGGTCCCTCCCAACCAATCAAGCGTTTAGCGTCTAGAGTTCAACCCATATACGGCGAATGCCGCCTCCCCGCGAGGGCCTCGCCGGGCCCGGCGCGCCGCCCTGCCCTTGACGTTGAACGGGGTGGCGCGAAAATTGATCCCCCATTCGCTGTCGGAGCCACCTCTTGTCCCAAGCGATCCGCGCCCACGATCTCGGCGGCCCCGAGGTACTGCACTGGGAGGTGCTCGATCCCGGGGAGCCCACCGCCGGCGAGGCCCTCGTCCGCCACACGGCGATCGGGCTCAACTACATCGACGTGTACTTCCGCACCGGCTTGTACCCCGC
>CAYTWS010000370.1:0-2512 GCA_964442145.1 uncultured Ectothiorhodospiraceae bacterium
GGCTTGCTCATCTCGCTCGAGCGCTTCTTCACCTTGGGCCTGATCGAGCGCCGCATGCGCCGCCAGCGTGAGGACCCGAGCGAGCCGCGCAAGGACAACCCGTTGGGCGAGGTGCTGCAGGCGTACCACGACAATAAGGACGCCGATACCGAGACGCTCCAACTCAAGCTCGACGAGGCGATCCTGCGCCGGATGCCGCGCCTCGAGCGCGGTCTGGCGACGGTCAAGATCCTGTCGGCGGTGGCACCGATGCTGGGGCTGCTGGGCACGGTCGTCGGCATGATCGCGACGTTCCAGGCGATCACACTGTTCGGCACCGGCGACCCCAAGCTCATGGCCGACGGCATCTCGCAGGCGTTGGTGACGACCTCGCTCGGCTTGATCGTCGCGGTGCCGCTGATCCTGCTGCACAGCCTGCTCAACGGCCGCAGCCGGCGTCTCGTGCAAACCCTGGAGCACCAGGCCAGCGGCATCGTCGCCAGCCATGCGGAGTCGCAGGGCAGCGCTCATGCATGAGATCCAGTCGCTGATCATATCGCTGCAGGACTTCTTTCGGGCGGGGGGCGACGTCCTCTGGCTGATCCTCGTCCGGACGCTCTAGCTGCGGGGGCAGCTCATTGAGCGTGTCTGGGTCAGTCGCGTGCCCTATCCGAGCGAGCTCAGCGAGGTGGTGCGTCAGTGGGACGCACGTGCGGACAAGCGCTCGTGGCACGCCCACCGCGTACGCGAGGCGTTGATCTCGCAGCTCGAGGTGCGCTTGCGGCGTTATGTGGCGTTGGTCAAGACGATCGTGGCCGTTCTGCCGTTGGTCGGATTGCTCGGCACGATCACGGGGATGATCCAGGTATTCGACGTGCTCGCGGTGATGGGCACCGGCAATCCGCGCGCCATGGCGAACGGTGTCTCGGCGGCGACGATCCCGACGATGGCCGGCATGGTGACCGCGCTTTCGGGGTTGTATTTCGGGGTGTATTTCGAGCGCCGGGCAACGGCGGAGACACGACGTCTCGCCGACAAGCTGGCGATAGCGGGAGGGGCGAGCCATGCGTAGCCGCCACGTAGCGAGTCAACAGGAGGATGCCGAGATCAACATGACACCGATGATCGACATCGTGTTCATCATGTTGATCTTCTTCATCGTCACGACCTCGTTCGTCAAGGAGACGGGTATCGAGGTCTCTCGTCCCACCGCCGACACGGCCGAGCGCAAGGAGCAAGGCAACATCCTGATCGGTATCCGCAACAACGGCGAGGTCTGGATCAACAACCGCCAGGTCGAGCCCGGCGCGATCCAGGCCAATGTCGAGCGCCTGCTCGCCGAGAATCCCGAGGCCAGTGTTGTCGTGGTGTCGGACAAATCCGCCCGGACCGGTGTGCTCGTCCAGGCGATCGATCAGGCGCGCAAGGCCGGCGCTAGCGGTGTATCGATCGCCGCGAGGAACGAGCAATGATCGTCCCGCGCGTATTGCGCCTAGGCGTATCGCTCGTCGGCGGCGGGGCCGTCACGCTCGGACTTTTCGTTGTGATGATGGTTCTCGTGACCAACGACGAGGCCGGCATCGCCGAGCAGGGCGAGCAAGAGCCCATCCGGTTCATCGACTACCAAGACAACGAGCCCGAGACCAAGACGAAAAACCGCCGCGAGCCGCCCGAGGAGCCACCCGAGCCGCCACCGCCGCCCGAGTCGCCCGAGCCGGTCGCGCAGCAGCAACAACAGGCGCGCGCGCCCATGCCCGAGATGGACATGCCCAACATGAACGTCGACGTTGGTTCCGGCTCGGGCCCTTTCATCGGTGACTTCTCGACCGGCGAGAGCAGTGTCGACACCGACGCGACACCCGTCTCGCGCGTGCCGCCGCAGTATCCACTGGAGGCACGCAAGGAAGGCATCCAGGGCTACGTGACCCTGGAGTTCACCATCCGGGCCGATGGCTCGGTAACCGATATCGAGGTCGTGGGGTCGAGCCCGAAAGGGGTGTTCGAGCAAGCGGCCAAGCGCGCGCTCTCGCGCTGGAAATTCGAGCCCAACGAGGAAAACGGCCGCAAGGTCTCGCGGCGCGCCCGCCAGACACTGCGCTTTACGCTGGACTCCGGCTAGCGCCGCGCACACACGAGGAGGTCGATATGGATCGACGAAATCCCTTCACAGCCCGTTGGATCGCCGCCGTGACGCTCATCCTGGCACTGACTACGGCTACACCCGCGGCCGCGGAAAAGCTTTCGCGCGACACCTACGAGGCCCTCAACGAGGCCCGCGAGCTCAACGACGAGGGCGAGCACGAAGCCGCGCTGACCAAGCTCGAGCAGCTGCTTCAGGACGTCGGCGAGCGCAAGTATGCGCGCGCCATGACCCTGCAGACGCTCGGCTATGTGCATATCGATCGCGACGACGACCGTGCGGCGATCGAGGCCTTCGAGCAAGCGCTGGCGCTGGAGGCGCTGCCGGATACGCCGCGCATCAAGCTCAAGAATATGCTGGCGCGGCTGTATGCGCGCACCGAGCAGTACGCCA
>CAYTWS010000371.1:0-2506 GCA_964442145.1 uncultured Ectothiorhodospiraceae bacterium
ACGCGGATGAAGCCCGCGTCGTCGAGCTCGAGGCCCGTCTCGGCCAGCCACGGGGCGCCACCGGCCTGGGTCACCCAGACGATCTCGTCGGCCTCCAGGGTCTCGCCGTTGTCCGCCCGTAGCCGGTGCCCGTCGACCTGCTCGACGGTGGCATTGTTGTGCACGGCGACACCGCGCTCGCCCAGCGTCTGCTCGAACCAGCCGCGCACGCGGGCGTTGTGCGTCGGTAATATGTGGGGGCCGGCGTTGAACAGATGGAGCTCGAGCTCGTCGGGATTGCGCCCCTGCGCGCGCAGCTCATTGCGCAGGCGATACTGCATCGCCAGCGTGAGCTCGACCCCGCCGGCCCCGGCGCCCACGACCGCGATCGTGGTGCGCCCGGGATGGTTCTGCACGCGCGCGAGCAGCGATTGCCACCGGCTGTCGAAGCGATGGATGGGCTTGACCGGCACGGCGTTGCCGCTCGCCCCGGGCACGGTGTCGAGTTGTGGGGTCGAGCCGATGTTGATCGACAGGGCGTCGTAGGGCACGGCCGGGCGGCTACGGCACAGCACCTTGCCCTGGGCGCGATCGAGGCCGACCGCCTGGTCGTGGTAGAAGCGCGCACCGGCGAACTCGCACAGGCGCGACAGGTCGATGTGGACGTCGTCGTAGGCGTAGTGGCCCGCGATATAGCCGGGCAGCATGCCCGAATACGGCGTGTGCGTGTCGCGGCAGACCAGCGTCAGCCGCACGCCGGGCTCGGGCTTCATACCGAAGCGCTTGAGCACGGCGACGTGGCTGTGGCCGCCGCCCACCAGGACGATATCGCGGAGGACCGGTTGTTCGGGCTTTTGCATCGGCGTCGGGCTCGGCTCGAGGCAGGGGCGCGGCGTACGCGACAACGCAGCCTAGACGCTGGCGCACCGGGCTTACAAGCGCCGCCGGCGCACGCAGCCGTCGTTCGCGCGTGCGCCGGGCGCGGTTTCGCCCTGCCGCACGGGCCCCGGCTCAGCCCCCACTGGGGGCTTGATCGCCCGATTGCCCCGATCCTTGCCCGGAGTCGCTCGATTGTCCCGGCAACAAGCCTTCGAGGTCTTGTCCGGCGATCCGATCGAACGTCTGGTTGCTGACGCGATAGCGCCAGGGTTGGTCGCTACGGTGCAGGTGGACGGCCTCGCCCTCGGTGGCGCGGTAGTAGGCGAAGCGAACGGTCCCGCCCTCGCGCGTGGTGATCGTGTAGGCCAGTTCGGGGTCGCGGCTCGGTGCGTCACCGCGCGCGACCCCCTCGAGCGCGGGCTGAGCCACGCGGCCGACGAGCTGGGTCGCCTTGCCGCGCGCGGCCCGCTGCACCTCACCGCCATCGGGCAGCGCGAGCCAGGTGCCACTGGCATCGCCGCGGCGCAGCCGGAAATCGGGCAGGCGTACCTCCATGACTTCGCCCATCGGCACGCCCGCGACGTCGCCATCGTACCAGTCGGTGGCATCCGCGCTGGCCCGGCGCAGGGCGAAGCCGACCTCGTAGATCATGGAACCGCCGGCGGCACGGGCATAGACCCGATCGGGACCCGCCGACTGACCGAATAGGATGGTCGCGACCGGCCCGTCGCTGCCGATCAGGCGAACGCGGCGCTCGAACTGCTCGTCGGCCACGCGGAAGCGCTCGCGTGCGGCCTCGGAGCGGGCGACCGGGAGCCGATCGTCGAAACCGTCGAGTCCGTTCAGCAAGGCCTCGACGTCGGACTGGGCGGCGGGGAAGTCGTCGGCGGCGGGGATCCGCCAACCGTCGTCGCCGCGCTCGAGACGCACTTGGGCGTCGTCACTGCCGGCGATCTCGATCGCCCGAACGCCTTCGGGGCTGAATTGGGCCAGCGGCGCACCCTCGGCCAATGCCGCATCGTCGCCGTCCCCGAGCCAGAGGCCGAGCGCAAGCGCCACTTGGAGCGCGAGCAACCCGCCGAGGATGGTCAGCCATGTGCGCATCACACCCCCTCCTCGTTGAGTGCGGCTTGATGCCGTCGACGTCGACGCGCGGCCACTCCACGCTGGACCGCGAAGATGACCACCAGGCCGCCTAGCGCGAAGCCGTAATTGGCCACCTCGAGCGCGACCCGGGTGCCGTCCTCGACCGGCCGCAGCAAGCGCGAGTAGCGTCCGCCGCCGCGCATCGCCAATAGCGCCGGATCACCCAGTGACCAGTCGGCGACGTTCTGCACCAGCTTCAGCGGCGCGGCGTAATCGCTGCCCGTGGTGCGTCGGATGATCTGCAGGGCCGTATCCGAGGCGAACGTCGACGAGCCGAATACGACCAGCCGGGATTCGGGCGGCGATTGCTCGATCACCGTCGTCACGTTCGGGCTCTGGTCACCGTCGTCACCGTCGCCGCCTTGTTGGCCTTGACCGCCCTGGCCCTGCTGGCGATCGCCTTGGCCCTGCTGCCCCTGCTCGCTGTCGCCGCTGCCTTCGTCCTGAGCCAATGGCGAGCTCTTACCCTTGAACGCCGAGGTGAATCGACCCTCGGCCATCA